>CAZRQJ010000268.1:0-1522 GCA_964602075.1 uncultured Planctomycetia bacterium | reverse complement strand
GGATCCTTCGGTCCATGCCAGTTGAAGCGCCGGCCGATCGGGTCCTGACCGTTGAGCAACTTCTTCGCGAACGTCTCGTTCACAATCGCGACCCGACTTTCCTTTTTGTTTTCGTCTTCACGAAAATCAGACAAGTCCATCAGTTCTTCACGGTTTTCGTAAGCAATCTTGTTTTCGATGTCATTGTAATAGGCATCGGCAAACATCGCTTCCGCATCTATGTGGGCGGATTGTTCATTCGATTGTAGATCGTTTATATCATTGGTTTTAACTGAACTCTCGTTGTTAGACTCGCTTGCGGCGCGCTTTGAAGCAGTTGCACTATCATCTGCAATAGCGCTTAGAGTTTCTCCATCCGGTAGCGCTTTTACTGGTGTCGCTTTCTTCACGATAAGGTTGGATGGCAGATAGTGCTTGAAATATTTGATGTTGGCGTCGTCAAAGTCTAACGCTGCTGGCAAAACACCGAACAACATTATGCTAGATGTACCGCTTTCAAGGCTGAAAATAATATTGTCCGGACAAACGTGTCCGTGACAGCTAATTCCTTTGTCCTCCGCAAAGAGAAGGGCTTTTAATATCTGTAAAGTTATTGCCAAACCTTCTCGCGGTTTTATCCTGTCGGGCATATCGAACGTAGAGAGTGGTGCGCCAACATCTGGATAGACTATAAAGTAACGATGATTCTTTCTCCCCGCGGCTAAAGGTGGATGAATTCCCGGAAATCGTTTTTGAGCAAGAATATGCGTGTCTCGAAGCAACCTATCGCCTGATTCTTCCGTCCGAAAAAGCTCCGTGCTAAATATGTATGCGACTATCGGCGATTTATCGGACTCGCGAAAACCGCGCCAAACACTGCAAGTCTGTGTCGCTTGACTTTCACCGACAAGAATAAATTCACCAAGCTTGTATTTCTCCATACCATCTCCATACACCCAAGAAGTAAGACGAAGGAAATAAAAATCTGTTCCTAATATTACAACGAAAGCATCGACAAACGATATGAGCACTGTTATAATGCAAATAATGAAGATAGACCTCTTCAGACAATTGCGCGATCATTATGCAGCCGTTAAGCTACTAAGCATAGTAGCCATTTGGGCTTTGTTTCACTTTTTAATCTCCTCGTCAAGTTCACTCATCGATCCGATTTACCGCTCGGAAGAACTAAAAAACTCTCTCTTAATCGTATCCATAGTTTACATGGTTCTTACAGTCGTGTTTTGGGTTGTCATTGTTTTTGACGAGAATTACACAGAACACGTGCATCGCGCTAGTTTGTTCGTAGATGTAGGTTACTTGTACTATATGACACTTACTTTCCCCGCTTTTCACACAATATTCTTGATTGGTTTCATAGCAATTACTTATTTTCAATCGCTTGGGTCAAATTTGCGATTTAGAATAATATTAATAGCTACCTCTTTGGCTTTATATTTGTCCGCTACTCTCGGCTGGCCATTTATCAAAGTCACATCAAGCGATCTAATTCTCGTGAGCCAAGTGATAGCCTCGTTGTGGA
>CAZRQJ010000267.1:0-1523 GCA_964602075.1 uncultured Planctomycetia bacterium | reverse complement strand
CTTGAAACGCTTGATAGATCCCTTAATAGTATTGTCGAAACGGACATCGAAGATAAACAGGTCTTTTTTAAGATCGACGTTATCCGCTGATTCAATTTCACGCTAAAATAATCACTATGGGTAATCGCTTATATCTGCTAGTTGTAGCTCTGTTTGTCGTACTCGGTGGAATAGCTTACGCAATTTTCTTTATGGTAAAAGGCATTACTTCACTGCCCGGGGAGCTTCAGCGCGTTGTTATTCCCGGTGAAAGCACATTCATAATCGATACTCCGGACGAGTACACGATCTTTTATGAATACAAGAGTTTTTTGAACGGCAAGGTTTACGCCACCGGTATGAATCTCGGTGCATTCGAAGTGAAAATCGCCGACCCGCTTGGTAACGACGTACCGCTTAACCCCTCAAGTATATCGAACGAGTATGATGCTGGAAGTTATTCAGGATATGCGGTTTATACATTCGACGCTCAAACAACCGGTGAATTCACAATTTCGGGCAGAATCGAGGGTGATCAAAGCGAAGTTCAAGAAGTGGACGAACAGCGCGTTTCGCATACCGGTTCGCAGCAGAGTATCGTTCTTGCTATCGGCAAAGACTTCATGGGAAAAATACTTGGACTCGTATTCGGCACGCTCGGACTTGTTTTCGGAAGTTTATTAGTTGGCGGTTTGATCATAGTTATCATGTTGATCGGGCTCTATAAGAATGCACATGCTCCACAGAAAATGTAATCTAAAATGTATGCAATTCAGGATCATCAATTCCTTGCTCTTTCATATCGTTCTTCACAAGCAACGGATAAATCGCTTCGAGCATCGCAATTTGTCGTTCGACTTCGCCATCTTCCGCTTCGCAATTCAAATAACGAGTCTCCGAGTTTCGATAGTGCACAGAGAGCGACCCATCATCGGGAACTAACGCGTTGTTCTGAAGCACAACATTCATTCCAATTGCTTTAATCGCCGCATAATCGGACTCATGGGTTACGATAAAAAAGTCGTCTGTGTCCACGCGTTCTGCAACAAATACTCGAGAGGCTTCCGACGGTTCATTCAGGTATGTACGCACGTTCCAACCACCATTCATGTCATTGTGAAGCGCAACTACAATATCGAAACCTTCGAGCAATGCGAGCACTTGACCGCTATATTTCAAAGCCTCGTCGAGCGCAACCGAATCGCTGACTCCGCGCGTTGCTCCGTTAATCTCTCGCTCGCCTGCGTTTGCGGAAACAGCAATCATGACTTCGGCAAGACCGCCTCGTGAATACATACGGTTTGCATCGAAAACATACTTAACTTCGCTCTTCGTGAACTGTATTCGTCTTCCACCGCCGTAACGCAAAACAATCAGACGCCCACCATGCTTCTCGACGAAAGCTTGTCCTGCTGTTAGCGCAGCATCTTCATCTTCATGCACACGTATGAACGCGCAGTGTTCCAGTTTGCCCGGATAATCCTTGTATTCGATAGACAGCACAGACGCATCACCTATCGTAGCATTGACAATGTTTCTGTCTG
>CAZRQJ010000266.1:0-1539 GCA_964602075.1 uncultured Planctomycetia bacterium | reverse complement strand
AGACACTACTATGTTTTCAGCTTAAAAGTGTCCAACTCAAAGGGTGCAGTTCATTATTGGGTCGATTTGACTGTTGAAGAAAGGATGCTTGCTAATGGTTATGAACTACTAGACGAGAATGGCGAGTCATTTAAGCCCTACCCAAAATACGTGAATATTCCCGCTACAATTCATAAAGCTGTTTTAAGGTTTTATGTTGAAAATGGGAGAAATCCGGTAAATTCTGACGAACTATATATTTGGCAGGTTGGCAAGATAATTGCGCCACAACCTGATGGATTTGAGAAGTATGATGTTAATGACGCAGTTAACGAGTATTTTGAGTATTTAACTAGTCCAGTTACTGGCAACCTGATTGTATTTGATAACCCGAATTTCAGTCGTGGTAATATTTACGTCACTGCAATGAACGATAAACCGGAGATGTTGGCAATAAGAGGCGATTTAGATGTGTCATCCGATTTTGCTAAGCGTTATCCTGAAGTGATAGCAAAACGGGAAAAATATGGAGGACTCAAATATTCATCTTATTGTCGTGTTTTCGGTGAGACCGGAGTGTTATTTCACAGTACTATGAACAGCACAGGTAACGTAAAGAATAAACAATAGTTATTCATCTGTTAGTTTACTCACCCTATCCCTTCAGTCCCGCTCGCACTTTAATTGCTTCTACTTCTCCCATGCGTGCGTTGTCGATGGCCTCGCCGAGGATGCGTGTTGCCTCCTGCGGCGCGTGGAATCCCATCGAGTTCTCGGCAGCTACAAAATCGAGACGCCATTCGGCTTTGCGGTGATAATCGAGCGCGGTCTTGAGTTGTTCATCTGTTGCGCCCGCTGCACGGGCAGCAATGATTTCATTGATAAGCGCAATGACTGCAGTTTCGGTCTTGTCCATAAGCGATTTCGTTCTGTCCTGAATCGCTTCGGCGCGGGCGATTATCTCGGTTTCCCCATAAGGATGACACGTCTGGCAGGCGCGTGACGTGTTAAGAAGCGGGCTTCTGATATGGTGATCGCTGATCTTTATCGCACCTTCACGCATGTATGGCAGATGGCAGTCTGCACAGGAAACACCGCTGCGAGCGTGAATCCCCTGACTCCACAATTCAAATTCGGGATGTTGTGCTTTGAGTAGTGGTGCAAGTGTGTCGGTGTGCGCCCAGTCTTTGAAGCCTTCCGTATCGTAATACGCTTCCGCTTGTTCCATTTTTAAGCCATTGTGCCATGGGAAAGTAACGAGTTTACCATCCCCCTTAAAATAGTATTCGACGTGACACTGACCGCATACCATGCTGCGCATTTCTTGACGTGTAGCCATCGTATTCGGATCGTACGGAGTCTTGCGGTCACCTTTGCGCCAGCGCTCGATAGACTGGAAATGTGGCAGTGGATCGTTCGATTCCGCAAGCACTTTGATGCCGTTGATAAATCCTGGTCGGGAAACGCGAAGCGACATTGTCTTCGGGTCATGGCAATCCATACAGACAATCGGATGATCGACGAGCTTTGTAGCTTCTTCGTATGGCATTGCACAGATTT
>CAZRQJ010000265.1:0-1567 GCA_964602075.1 uncultured Planctomycetia bacterium | reverse complement strand
CGAGGAAGATCATAAGAAACCCAAGATAAACAAGAGGGAGTCCAGGGTCGCGCTTATATTGAAATATACTAGCGGCTTTCAGTGTTTCGCCCAGAGTAATTTTCAAACCCGGTATCAAATCGAGATGTACGCCTTGTTTCAAGATTTCTGAACCCATAAATTGACCGCTCTTAGCATCGTAGAAGCCGAGACGCGCCATTGGAGTCAGTTCGCCATGTATTTTTTTTCCAGAATACCATTCACCGGCTTTGATTTCTTCAATTACCATAAAGAATGGGCTGCCAAAAGTCTGCCCGCCGGATGCAGCACGAATTCCGTTTGGAGTGACGACAAAAGGCACATTCATTCCGACTAGGATTTTGAACGTCTCGCTATCATCATTTATAGTCACAATCTCCGCGCTTCGGTCAAATGCCGATTGATAGAACATCACTTTATCGAGATGAAGCGGGTGGTTTACAGCGATGACTTTCGATTTTGAACGACCATTGCGTGAAACCGAAAAATTACTCGTAAACTGATGAACAATGTAACTCTCGAATTCCTTGAATGCATCACTAGACTTTTCAGCCCAATGTGGGAGTTTAACCAGTTTGTCGTAAGTTATTTCAAACTGATCAAGCTCAAGTGTGAATGTCATTGGTTTGACGAATTTCATAACCTTCTTTAATAAGGGAGGTTTTTCTTCGCCTGTAATCTGTTTTTGATTACCCATAGGAGAAGATTCGCCGTCTATGCCTTGAGAAATCGCGAAATCGGATTCCGATGGATGAATCGTTAAGAGCTTTTTCTCACCGTCTTCTAAGCGCACCATGCCATTCGTACCGAAAAACAAACCGATAAGTGCGCCGAACATAACAACGATAAGACCGATGTGTAAAATTACAAGAGACCACATTCGGCGCATCCCGCGCGCAGCGTATAGGTTTAGCGCGTCGCTATCGCCGCCGATTCGGTATGTTTTCCATCCCGATTTGCGTAGTCTTTGGTCAATAAACTCAAAGGCAGCTTTCTCATCTTTGACTTTTTCAATTCTGTTGTGTTTCAAGCGTTCAATAGTCGAAGCACGAACCTTGATGCGGGGCGAAAACTGGAGTTTCCATGTGCGGACTGAACGTTCTATGGTGCACCACATCGCCGAGAGTCCAATCCAGACGAGAAGAAGGTTGAAATATATCGTATGATATATGTCGGTAAATCCGATCCTCATCAAAATATTCGCTTTCGTTTGTCCATACGCTTCTACATATCTCGATACAGGCTCTTCCTGCGGTACGACTGTTCCAACAATGGACAAAACGGCAATTACACACAGAAACAAGACTGTCGTTTGAAGCGATGACAAATGAAAAGCTATCCACGCTAAAAAGCCTCGATCGCCTTTATGTGCTTTTACTTTTTTTTCAGTTAATTCAGGTGAATCGGTTAACAATGCGTCCAAATCTGCTTCGCTGCCCCATTCTTCCGGGTGCGACAGCCCTGCGCGGTCAATAGCAGCTTTATTTTCTTGAGACACGGTGCGGATTATACCTTTTCAACTAAAATATTACCGATTCGGTTATGTGTA
>CAZRQJ010000264.1:0-1569 GCA_964602075.1 uncultured Planctomycetia bacterium | reverse complement strand
CAGAGGGTCGCTGGTTCGAATCCAGCCGGGCGTATGTTTCTGCTAGTTACTTAGCGTTACACTCTCATTCAACAACTTTAATTGCGTAATCCTTCTTTTTCGTCGTTCTGCCGATGACGCACGATTCGGTGTCGCCGCCTTCATGAAGCACATCGAGAAGTTCAACCGTCTTATCGCGTGAGACGGTTATCGCAAGTCCGCCCGATGTCTGCGCGTCGCAGAGCAGAAGCCTGTCAAGTTCGTGCATTCTTTCAGGGAACACAACCTTGCCGTTGAGAGATTTCAGGTTGCCGACCGTTCCACCGGGGATGGTGCGCTCTTCAAGAAGCCGCCGAGCGCCGTGCATCAACGGAACTTTCGACAATGATATCTCCATAGATATACCGCTCGCCGATGCTATTTCAAAAAGGTGTCCGAGCAGCCCGAATCCCGTAACATCGGTGGCGGAATGCGAGCCGAATCTGATTGCGGCTTTACCGGCGCTGTCGTTAAGTCTCGACATACACTTGATTGCGCCAGATATCTCGTCCGGAAGGGCGACATCGCGCATCGCCGCAGTTGTGATTATGCCGCTGCCGATAGGTTTCGTAAGTACTATATCGAGGCCGGCTTTAGCCGCGTCGTTTCTTAAAAGACGGTTGGGACTTGCAAGACCGACTACCGCCATGCCGAAAACCGGTTCGGGGTTGCGGATACTGTGTCCGCCGAGAATTGCAACACGCGCCTCCCCACATTTATCCGCTGCGCCGCGAATGATTTCCGAAACGATATCGGACGGCACTTTGCCCCGTGGAATACCGAGTATGTTAAGCGCACACACGGGACGCCCGCCCATGGCGTATACGTCCGACAAAGCGTTCGCCGCCGCGATTGCGCCGTAGGTGTACGCGTCGTCAACGACCGGCGTGAAAAAGTCCGTAGTGAATACAAGCGCACGGTCGTCGTCTATTAGTATTACGCCTGCGTCGTCGTTGTTGCGTCCGTCAACAAGTACGCCTTTGAAGATTGGCAGTTTTACAGCGTTTAATATCTCCGAAAGGTCAGCCTGACCCAGTTTTCCCGCTCAACCCGCGCAGCTTGCGAGTCCGGTCAGGCGAAACAGCTCTTCACCGCTAACCTTCGCATCCGCGCTATTGGCAGATTTAGTCCAACCGTCGCCTGCAGGCGATTTCGGAGCTGGGAATTCGAAAACATTTCCTTCTTTTTCCACGAACAAATTGTATCACGCTAATTTACCTTACCTACACGTTTGTACAAAGTTAACATAACCGTAAATCGCTTATTATTATGCGTTTTACTCCTACTATAAGTTGGGCAAGTGTTTCTTTACGCAATATCGAACAAGTTTTCGCTCTAACTCGCATACTTTGCAATCAACTTCGCCCAGAACTCCGCGTCGCCAAGTACTGCACCACGTTTTACAGCCGTATCCCCGTTATCAATTGGTTGGAAAATGTCGCAAATGAACCGTTATATCGCGTCATAAATCGGGTATAATTAACTTGATGGTAAGACGCGGAGAATATATTCTGTTTCTGGTGGGCGCTTTCGGCTCATATACAAACCGAA
>CAZRQJ010000263.1:0-1578 GCA_964602075.1 uncultured Planctomycetia bacterium | reverse complement strand
TCCAGCAGGGAAACCCGCTCCGCCTTTGCCGCGCAGATTGGATTTTTTTACTTCGGCAACAACATCGTCGGGAGTCATTTGCTTAAGAGCTTTCTTAAGCGAAGAATAACCGCCGTTTTTTTCGTAGACGTCAAGCGACACGATGTTATCTAAATCGATATCCTGCATCACGACTCTAGTTTCTTCTGCCATTATTGCTTCAGCGATTCGACTAGCGCATCGATTTTCGCTATCGTCATCTCCTCATAGTATTTCTGGTTGTTAATTTGAACGACTGGTCCACGCCCGCATGCCGCAAGGCATTCGACTGTAACAAGACTGAATTTTCGATCGCTCGTAGTGTGACCGCATTTAACATTCAGTTTCTTTTCGAGATACTGGACAATTTCTTCAGCTCCGCCTAGATAGCAGCTAACGTTGTGGCATACTTGTATAACGTATTTCCCGGGTTCTTCAAGGAAGAACATTGCATAAAAACTAGCATCACCCTTAACATAAGCGTTTGGTAGGTTTAGGAATTCAGCAACCGCGTCGATAGCGTCATCGGAAACCCAGCCATAATACTCTTGAGCGATATGAAGCGCAGGGACAAGCATGCTCTTTCGCTTAGGGTATTTGCCCTTTGCTTCGAGAGCTTTGAACTTTTCGAGAAGTTCATTTGGTATTTTTGAAAATGTTAGAGCCATATTTGATTCCAAATTAACGATCGATTTCGCCGAGAACGATATCAATGCTCCCAAGTGTAGCAACGACGTCTGCAAGTAGGTGCCCGCGAACCATCTCTTCGAGCGCTGCCAAATTGACAAACGATGGCGGGCGGATTTTGACCCGCCAAGGCAACTCGCTTCCATCAGAAATTACCCAGAATCCAAGCTCGCCTTTCGGCGCTTCGATACTTGCATAAGCTTCGCCAACAGGCGGATGAATCCCTTCTGTCCAATATTTGAAGTGATGAATGAGCTGTTCAATAGAATCCTGTATGCCGGCGCGTTTTGGTGGAGTAAACTTCGGGTCGCGCGATGTGTGGTCGAGTTCTCCTTCGCCGCGCCCCATTTTTTTTAGTTCGCCTAAACACTGTTTACAAATACGAACGGACTGACGCATTTCTTCGATTCGTACAAGATATCGGTCGTACACGTCGCCGTTTTCTCCAAGTGGAATATCGAAATCGAGTTCTGGATATACTAAATATGGATTGTCGCGTCTGATGTCCCAGTCAATACCGCTTGCGCGTAGTATCGGCCCGGACAATCCCCAAGCAATAGCCTGATCGCCGTCTATTGCTCCTACGCCTTGAGTGCGCCTCACCCAAATCGGATTTTTTGTAAGTAGTCCTTCATAAAGTTTGATTCTTGCTGGAAACTCGTCTAAGAACTTGGAAACTTCTGCTTCGAACCCATCAGGCATATCTGCTGCGACGCCGCCGATGCGCATATATGCCGTCATCATTCGTTGTCCGCCGATCTCCTCATAGAACTTGAGAACCTTTTCGCGCTCTATAAAACAATACAGGAAAACGCTCATCGCACCAATATCGATTGCATGCGTGCCTAGCCAAACGAGATGGCTGATAATGCG
>CAZRQJ010000262.1:0-1586 GCA_964602075.1 uncultured Planctomycetia bacterium | reverse complement strand
TACGAAACCGAGCGCAATTTCGCCGAATGCGTTACGACCCTGCATACGGAGCAAATATGAACGGTTATATGAACGACAGCGAGCATGACCAGGAGCATGATTTCGGACGCCTGCCAGTGAACGAGCGGCTCGCGGAGCTTTACCGAGAAATACTCATCGAAATTGGCGAAGACCCGAATCGCGCTGGTCTTGCTTTCACTCCGCAACGTCTCGCTGAATCTATGGAGTTTCTGACTCGCGGCTATCGCCAGACTGTGCCGCAGGTTGTCGGCGACGCAATATTCGAAGAAGACATAGACGAGATGATAATCCTCAAGGACGTAGAAGTGTACAGCCTGTGCGAGCACCATATGCTGCCGATGCACGGGCACGCGCACATCGCCTATATCCCCAACGGTCGTATCATTGGTTTGTCGAAACTAGGGCGCATCGTGGATGTTTTCGCTCGCCGCCTGCAGGTTCAAGAGCGCTTGACGAACCAGATTGCACACGCAATTCAGGACACACTCAAACCGAAGGGTGTCGGCGTCATCATCGAGGCGCAGCACTTCTGCATGATGATGCGCGGCGTCCAGAAACAGAACAGCCTTACCGTCACGTCCTGTATGCTCGGCGGCTTCAAAACCCGCAGCAAAACGAGAAGCGAGTTTTTGGAATTGGTGTACGGGAGCAACGGAAGGAGGTAGAGAACGTAACGCAGGCTTCCAGCCTGCAGGCAACCCATAGTGGGCATTTTGTTAAACCGCGCTAAATGTGTACATTCTGTGCTCTCAAAGAACTTACAAAGTCATTCAGTAACTCAATTCGAATAAGCTTAATGGGTGTTTCCCTGTGAGGTATGTAACGCGCGCCAACAACGCGTTAAACTATGCTTATCCGTCAATTTTGAACAAACTCCCTTCATAATCCGTTGTATAATACTGTCGTGCGTAAAACTATTTCAAGCGGTTTTATCGTTGAGCGGTCGTCGTTCGATGCGTCGAGAGCGGTCGCAATACCACTGTCCGTTGTCTTTGCGGTTGCAGTTATTCTCGCTCTATCATTCGCCCTAACATCGTGCGGCGGCGGGGAAGGGCGGTTGAAGGCTCGCTCGCTAGAATATTACAACTATCTCACGGGCGCGAACGATCTGACGAGCGAAATGTTCGATTCACCCGCAAGACTTAAATCGCTTACACCCGATGCGCGCGAAGGAATGAAGCGTGTCGCCGCCGAGCTTAAAAAAGCGCGCGACGAAATCAAGAAGCAGACTAAGGTTGAGCCGACTGTTATAGACAGGAAACTCGTGAGCGTCAAAGTCACCGGCAGGTTTGGAATCACTGTGGTAACGGCTCGTGTGCCGCTAGACGCAGTGCGTACGCAGGTGCGCTGGGTGCGAGACCGCGGTCGCTGGTATCTTTTTGGCGGCACGGAAGCTGAAGTCGATGCTTATGGAGAGTTTCCATCCGATTTGGTTTTCGAGTACGAACCAGCCGAGAAAGATGCGTCATAAGCCTGAATCTGCTAAACTGA
The DNA here is from genome assembly GCA_964602075.1 of uncultured Planctomycetia bacterium. Classification (GTDB taxonomy): domain Bacteria; phylum 4484-113; class 4484-113; order JAGGVC01; family JAGGVC01; genus JAGGVC01. Next base: position 74 of record CAZRQJ010000262.1, on the reverse strand, counting down.
CAGCGACCAAACGCTTAGAGGGAGTTTGTTATGGTAAAGCGTTCATACGCAAGACCGAGTCGCAAGTCGCCCAG
>CAZRQJ010000261.1:0-1594 GCA_964602075.1 uncultured Planctomycetia bacterium | reverse complement strand
GCAATCCTTAGAGCATCACTCAACCTGTATTCTCTGAACGCCACTTCAACCGCATCAATTGTACGCTCGATATTGTCTTTCAACTGGCTGTCCGATGAATCGTACACAGTCGCTCCAGGCACCACGCCTTCAAACAACTGATGCGTTAAGCTAATGGTTCTATGCACGAGATTTCCAAGGTCATTACCGAGATCGTAATTGTACCTATCCACAAGTGTTTCAAGCGAGAAACTGCCATCGAGTCCGAGTGGCACTTCACGCGCAAAAAAGTATCTCAACCCGTCCGCGCCAACCAGATCGCACGCTTCCTGCGGACTCACAACATTACCGAGTGACTTGCTCATCTTATCGCCGCCGAAGTTCCAGTAGCCATGCACAATCATCTGTTTCACTGGCGGCAACCCAAATGAAAGAAGCATTGCTGGGAAAATGACTGCATGAAACCACGGAATGTCCTTCGCCATAATATTCAAGTCGCAGGGCCAATAACTCCTGCCGCTTTGTCCCGGTATATCGTCTTTGCCAAGGATCCACAGTTGTTCCGGTGGCAGACTTAATCCACCCGCCGCAAGATACCCGTCTATATCAAATCCGCTTCCCGTTAAATAAGTCAGGAGTGCGTCAACCCATACATAGAAAACATGACCTTCATCCCACGGAAGCGTGACACCCCAGTCGGTAGAAGTACGGCTTATGCATAAATCCTTCAATCCGTCTTGAACTCTTCGCACCATTTCGGTTCTGCGGAAATCTGGAACAACGAATTGCGGATTCGCTTCATGAAACTCGAGTAAAACGTCCTGATATGCACTCAAACGAAAGAAATACGCCTCTTCAGTCAGAAACTTCAACCTTGGATTCTCTTCCGGGTTCTCCGGCAACTCGTCGTCGTTCAGAAAGCGGTTGTCCGTTGTGTGATACCAGCCGGAATACGCTCCTTTATATATGTCACCCTTCTCCCAGATTCGCTTGAAAAACTTGCCTACAACATCCCTGTGTTTCTCGTCACTCGTGCGCTCAAAGTGATAATTATGAATATTTACAAGGTCCCAAGCTTCGTAAAAAGACGGAATGATTCGGTCACAGAATTCCCTCGGCGGAATACCTTCCTTCTCGGCGAGGTCAGCGATGCCCTGACTATGCTCGTCGCTGCCCGTCACCATTAGTGTTTCGTGTCCGTTGAGCCGCATGAAGCGCGCGATTATGTCTGCTATAACAGTTGTATATGTCGTACCCAGATGCGGCTTAGCATTGACATAATAAATCGGCGTCGTCAGATAAAACTTGTTCATCGAATCCTCCAGATCTCGCTTTGACGGGAACAAAGCGAAGTCGAAATTATACTTTAAGAATTATGGATATTCACGCAGATTATCAGTTTGTAGAAAACGACTAGTAATGACTTTCCTGCCGCACTTCCGAAATTCACTTAAACGTTGTATAATCGTTGTGAGTCGAGTACGGTATTTTGCGTTAATCATTTTTGGGAGGTTGGTATGGCAATACGTGTAGGTATTAACGGTTTCGGGCGTATGGGCAGGCAGGTGTTCAACATTGCGCTCAACGTACCCGAAATCGAAATAGTCGCTGTAAA
>CAZRQJ010000260.1:0-1628 GCA_964602075.1 uncultured Planctomycetia bacterium | reverse complement strand
CGAAGCATATAAAGCAGGTTATCTTGGAAGAAATATCTGCGGAAGCGGTTATTCTGTTGAATGCACTGTACATCCTGGCGCAGGCGCATACATTTGCGGAGAGGAAACCTCGCTACTCGAATCGCTTGAAGGAAGGCGCGCTGAACCGAAAATGAAACCGCCCTTCCCCGCTATCAAGGGACTCTACGATAAACCGACGATCATTAACAACGTAGAAACGCTTGCGACTGTTCCGGCGATTATCGAACGTGGGGCTGACTGGCATTTAGCGCTTGGCACCGAAAAAAGTTCTGGAATAAAGATGTTCAGCGTGTCCGGACACGTTAACAAACCAGGCGTCTACGAGATTGAATACGGTATGAACCAGATCGAATTTATTGAGACGTTGTGTGGCGGTGTTAAAGGAGGAAAACTCAAGGCGATAATTCCCGGAGGCTCAAGCGTGCCTGTGATGCCAGCGGTGAATTGCGATTGTCCGCTGTCATACGAAGGCTTACAAGAAGCTGGTTCGATGCTTGGCAGCGCCGGTATGATTGTATTCAACGAACATACAGATATGATCAAAGTTATCGAGGTGATTTCACGGTTTTATGCTCACGAATCTTGTGGCAAGTGTACTGTTTGCAGAGAAGGTACGCATTGGATGAATATGATAATCAACCGCATTCTCCGCGGTGAAGGAACGGTTGACGATCTGACTACACTTAAAGACGCTGCAGACGGAATTGAGATGAAGAGTTTCTGCCCTTTAGGAGATGCGGCGGCATGGCCTGTCCAGAGTTTTCTCAAACATTACCGCCATGAATTTATGGAATACATCGAAGGTCGGAAGAAAATGCTGCCAAAATATCATCCTATCGGCACCATTGGACACAAGACATTGCCAAAATCAGCGTATTAAGCCACGATTAATACGCGAAAGTGCGGTGATTGGTTTATTGCGTACCGCAGTACTGGAGATTGTTTGATGAGTGGAAACAATAAGAAAACTGTTAGTTTGAAAATAGACGAGATGCCGATTTCCGTACCAGAAGGCACACTTATAACTAAGGCAGCAGAACTAAACGGAATCGACATTCCGGTCTTTTGTGGATACGACAAACTAAAGGCTTGGGCGGGATGTCGAATTTGCCTCGTAGAAATCGGGTTGCCGCGCGTCATAGAAAAGGACGGCGCGAAGGTGACAATAGTTTCAAAACTACCCAAACTCCAAGCTGCGTGTGCGATGGAAGTAAGTGAAGGCATGGAGGTTTGGACCGAAACCGAACCCGCAGTAGAAAATAGAAAACGCGTGCTTGAATTCCTGCTCATAAATCATCCCCTCGAATGCCCAGTATGCGATAAGGGTGGCGAATGTCCACTTCAGGATATTACGTTCAAGTACGGGCTCGGCGAATCTAGAATGAAAGAACCCAAGCGAGTAATGCCCGATACTGATATCAACGATTTCATTCGCCTCAACTATAAACGATGTATTCACTGTAAACGCTGCGTTAGATTTCATGAAGAAATTGCTGGCGACCATCTTGTTGAATTTGCGCGTCGCGGCTCGGACATGTTTATCCTTCCAAAGGAAGATGACGGAGTCAAAAGCAAATTCAGCGGCAATCAAGTTGAATTTTGCCCGG
>CAZRQJ010000259.1:0-1629 GCA_964602075.1 uncultured Planctomycetia bacterium | reverse complement strand
CGTCAATCTTTAGGATCATGTTGCTGGCTTCAGTGGCTGATTTGATGACTTGCTGTTTTACACGTAATGGTTCGATTACGTTTTTGCTGCACATATCAACGATTTTGCCTGTGTTAACGTCAATACCGAAAGTTTCGCTTTTAGCTTTCTCATGTTGCGCACGAAGAGCTACCATCACGTCAATTGGGTCTAAACCTGCATTCTCTGCTAGAGTTAGAGGGATTTCTTCTATAGCTTCAGCAAAAGCTTCAATTGCAAGCTGTTCACGTCCGCCGATTTTGACTGCGAAAGCTTTAAGACCCTTTGAGAGCTCAGCTTCAGGCGCACCGCCGCCTGCAACTATTTTGCCGTCTTCAACAGCATTGCGGACGACACATAGACCGTCATGGAGACTGCGTTCAGCTTCGTCTATGACATGATTGGATGCTCCACGAACAACAACAGTTACAGCTTTGGGGTTTTTGCAGTCGCGAATGTAGAGAAGTTTGTCGTCGCCGATTTTTACTTCTTCTACACGTTTGGCTTTGCCCAAAACTTCAGCGTTGAGTTCTTTTACGTTAGCTACAATCATAGCGCCTGTGGCTTTGGAGAGTTTCTCCATATCGCTGCTGCTGACGCTTTTCACTGCTAAGACGCCGGCTTTGCCGAGAAAATGAAGAGCCATATCGTCTATACCTTTTTCGCAGAAGACCACGTTAGCTCCTGACTTGGTGACTGAGGTTACCATGTCTTTTAGCATGCGTTCCTCTTCATCAAGGAACAACTTCATTTGATCTGGGCTTTCGATGTTTATCTTTGCGTCGAATTCAGTCTTCTCGATTTCAAGTTTAGCGTTAAGGAGAGCGATTTTAGCGTTGTCAACGAGCTTAGGCATACCACTACTTGCGACTTCTTTGTCTAAAACCATACCTTTGACGAGTTCGGTTTCGTCGAGACTTTTTCCGTGTTTCTTAACCACTTTGATAAGGTCTATATCTGCAACGTATCTACCGTCGACTTTCTCAGATACCTGCTTAACTGAATCGACGATGATTTTTGCAAAGTGGTCTTCGGCTACGTTGATACTCTTGCTAGAAATGGATGTTATTGCTACTTGAAGTAGGGTTTTTTCGTCTTCGAATTTAACGGGTATTGCGATTTTGTCAAGGATTTTTTGGGCTTCCTCACTCGCTTTCTTGAAACCTTCGATTATGACGGTTGGATGGATGTTTTTGTCCAGCAACCCTTCAGCTTTTGCGAGTAATTCACCGCTTAATACGACTGCAGTTGTGGTGCCGTCGCCGACTTCGTTGTCCTGTGCTTTTGCTACTTCTACGAGCATTTTCGCTGCCGGATGTTGTACGTCGAGTTCTTTCATTATAGTTGCACCGTCGTTGGTAATGGCTACATCGCCCATGCCGGTCACGAGCATCTTATCCATGCCGCATGGTCCAAGTGTTGATTTTATAGCTTCAGCGACGATTTTTGCTGCCATAATGTTGTTTTTTTGAGCTTCACGGCCTGTTGAACGACCAGTGCCCTCTTTCAATACAAGAACAGGAATGTTTCCTCCACCTTGTGACATTTTCATTCACCAAATATTGTAATAATCCAAAACGAAAAAATGACTAATCAAAATATAAGCATTTC
>CAZRQJ010000258.1:0-1641 GCA_964602075.1 uncultured Planctomycetia bacterium | reverse complement strand
CCGCTTGTTCCTTCCATTTTTCATCTTGGCAATCGCCAATTCGATTGCGCTCTATATCGTCAACGAGCATCTCGTTGCGCCGTCCGCAGCGCAGCAGGAAAGACTAAAAGAAATCTATCCCCTTTTGCGCGATATCGAAGACCAACAGGGAACAAAAGAACCTACAATCGTCAAGCTACCTAACGGCGACTACTTCTCTGCACGCGATTTCGACAAATTCAGCGGTCAAGTGAGCATGGTTTTCTTCGACAATCTGACGACGGAACTTACTGAAGGCGAGCCGAGAACGATTTGGATTGCGCGCTCCGGCAATATTAAAGGTTCCGTGCTCACGCTCAACAACCCGAAAAAGTATATTATCGACAGTGACGGAATGGTTCAGACGATGGAGAATCCACCTACATCCGACATCGAGCTAGGTTTGCAACTCCATCAGATTGTGAGCGACATCCGCACACCTGAACAGCTAACAAAAGACGAACTCGTGCGCCAACAACAGATTAAACAAGCAATCGGCTCGAACATCGACCGAGACTTAACTAACCTATGGCTTAAATTCAGCGCGCCGTTTGCGCCGCTTGCGTTCGCGCTTGTCGCAATGCCGCTTTCGCTTCGTGCGCCACGCGACGAGCGCCTTCTTGGTTTGATTTTTACTTTCCTTCTCGTATTGGTCTATTACGTAATCTATTTTGTAGCGAAAATAATGGGCTACAACGGCGTCATCGCTCCATGGCTTGCTGCATGGCTTATGAACATCGTCTTTTTCGCGTTGAGTTTCGTTATCTTCGCGACAACGAGGAAATAAAACGGCTACCGTTTATCCGCTTCCGTAATGATTTCTTTACCGCTTAAAAACGGTCGCAGAACTTCCGGCACGACAAGGTCGCCGTCTGCAGTCTGATATCTTTCGAGAATAGCAGCGTAAAGACGCGGAAGCGCTAACCCGCTCGCGTTAAGCGTGTGCACAAAAAACACTTTTCGGGTATTCGGATCGCGATAGCGTATGTTCGCGCGCCGCGCTTGAAAATCCTCGTAGTTGCTCGAACTTGACACTTCGCTCCAAGTCTTATCCGTGTGAAGCCAAACTTCGAGGTCGTACGTTTTTGCGCTGCCGAATGTCATATCTCCGGTAGGCAGCAACGTCCGCCTGAAACAAAGACCGAGTTTCTTTAATATTGACTCGGCTTCGAGCGTCAGACTTTCGTGACAATCATAACTCATATGCGGCATTGTGAAGTTTACAAGCTCGACTTTGTTGAACTGGTGAACGCGAAGCAGACCGCGCACAGTTTTGCCGTAACTTCCAGCTTCTCTACGGAAACATGCCGTAAAGCAGCAATATTTGATTGGCTGCTCAAGATCCTCAATTATTTCGCCAGCATGATAATTCGTTACAGGCACTTCAGCGGTTGGAATAAGGTACATTTCGCCGTTTTCCATTCCGTACATGTCGTCGGCAAACTTAGGAAGTTGTCCAGTGCCGACCATTGCATCCGCTTTCACGATGTAAGGCGCGGTGAGCTGAACGTAACCGTGCTCGTTTTGGTGAACGGAAAGCATGAATTGAGCAAGCGCATATTCAAGCCGCGCGCCCCAGCCTCGATGGAAATAGTAACCATGCCCGCTGACTCGTGCACCCGC
>CAZRQJ010000257.1:0-1704 GCA_964602075.1 uncultured Planctomycetia bacterium | reverse complement strand
CGAATGAAATCGGCTCTAATTCAGGCGGTCGCGTAGACACAGCGGGATTATAGCATTGTTTCACTAACCGAAATCCTTAATGAAATTTACTTAAAAAACTCCCTACTCCAACTGGGCCGCGACGATAGCAACGTGGCCGAGAGTCGTGTGGATACGGGTTAGAGCGTCCTGAACGACTGCGCTCGTTAGCGGTGGCTCGATGCAGATGATGCGGGAGTGGTGGATAACAAATACAAACGGGATACGCACCGCACTGACAAATGAAAAAACTAGACTTGAACGATATGCTACGCGTTTGATGCAAATTCTGAATAATGTGCCGTTTAACAGGTTTAATCGCCCTTTGAAAATTATGTACCGAGCAGGCATTTTATCTGCGCTTCACGCAGTTTAATAAGTGTTTCATCATTAAGAGCGTTTCCCTGCGATTCGGACGGGTCGTAAACCACCTCATACTGCTCTCCAGAAATGTCTTTGAGAAGAGACTCGATCGCTCGTCTGTGCCTTCCTGTGCGTGCAAAATTCCTGACAACCAAATCGCAGTCGTTATAGTAAATATAAAGCGTTTTATCTCCGATTAAAACCGGCACCACGCCTTGTTCAGGTCGAACAAGTATGTATGTCGGCAGGTATTCTTTATGCAGTTTATCGAGAAGCTTGTTCCAAATCTCGTCCGATAAAGGCTCGAATCCTGCATTGATGAACGACTCTCTTGCAAGTTTGGCAAGTTCCATCGGAGTCAGCGAAGTGGCACGTTCGGCTTTGTCAATCGCGGGCTTTCTATCCGAAGCGACCTTGTTGATCGGGACGAATTCGTTATCTGATTCCTCGAAGTTCTCCGCAGGCACTTCGTAACTTTCAAGAGGTGGTTCGTCGTCGTCGCTTGTAGAATCGTCGGATTGCATAGAATCGAACGAGTTCTGAACAGGTTTCGCTAGTTCTTTGCGGCTGTGCGCCGCTCCGCCGTCAAAAGGGCGCAGTTTCTCACCGTCATTGGGTTTATCTTTCCCTTTTTCCGATTGCTCAATCAAGTCGGGAAAGTGTTTTCGAGGATCTCCTAACGCTACGAATCCGCTTTTACGATCAGAACTGGAGTTTGCGTCAACGGGTTCAGCAACGCTCGGCTCGCTTTTTTCCAACTCTGTATCATGTGCATTTTGGTCGGCTTCGGAAGAAAGTGCGTCGAGTTTAGGCGGTTCGTCGTCGATACAGTCAGCCGTTTGTGCAACTGTTTTTCCCGAAAGAATCGCTCCCAGTTTGAATAGCGTGAGTTCTATCAAGCCTGTTGGATGATTCGTGCGCCGAAGCATGCCGAATGCGTCCCAAAGCGCTTCGATGCAAGAGAGCAGTTTTTCTTGTGGAATCTGTGATAAAAGTTCGTTTAGCTCGTCGCTCCCCGATGTTTCGAGATAGCCGTCTCGTATCTTTTCATAGAACAGTTCGAGAAAATATTCAGGGTCTCTGCCCTCAATGATGAACTGGTGGAAATCGTCGGTCAGACCTTTCAAATCACCGTCGACAAGTTTACGAACTACTTCCGTGATCGCTGTCGGATGAGTCAACCCGAGTATGCCGCGGACAAATTCGGTAGTGATTTCGCCGTCCGAAGCGATTATAAGCTGGTCTAACAGGCTTATCGAATCGCGCGCGCTGCCCTCCGATAGCTCGGCGAGAAGTTGCGCCGCATCGTCGGTTATTCTATGT
>CAZRQJ010000256.1:239-1708 GCA_964602075.1 uncultured Planctomycetia bacterium | reverse complement strand
TTAGAGATTTCATCACTGGCGCTTACTACTTCACCCGAAAAGGCAGCTACATCACCAGAGGTCAACTTGACAAACTCTTAACAACCGCAAACTACACAGGTGATTTGCCAGAACCTGAAATCACCGAACCCCAACCCATGTGGTCTGGAAAACAAGTCTTTAGTCTCTTCTTGCCTAAAAATCTTAATTACGTTTTAAAAGCAAACATTTGCCAAGGCTGCTCCAAATGTGAAGAAGAAGAATGCAAACATGACGCTTACGTTGTCGTCAAAAACGGACAGCTCGTGTCAGGTATTATCGACCGTCGCTCGATTGGTTCTGAGCAATCAGAGAGTTTGCTTCACAGAATCATAAAAGACTATGGTACTCAAGCAGGGCGAGAATTCTTAAATAAAATCACCCACGTACTCAAAGCCTACATATCCATGAGAGGTTTCAGTTACACCTACGATCAACTGGTTCTTTCGCCGCGAGCACGCAATCGAATGGCAAAAACAATGGAACGCATACAGAAAAAAATTGACGAACACATCGAAAACTATCGAAACGGTACCCTCCCACGTCTTCCAGGACAAACCCTTGAAGAATCATTCGAAATATATGTCATGCATGAACTTGCCGTAGCCAGAGACGAATCAGGTAAAATAGCAGACGATGACTTCACACTGGAAAACGCGGGCATCGTTATGACCCGCACAGGCGCAAGAGGTTCTAGTCTCAACATCGGTCAAATGGCCGCTTGCGTTGGACAACAATCAGTTAGAGGAAAACGTATCCTACGAGGATATGCAGACCGCGCCCTACCCCACTTTACTCCCAACGACCCTCGCCCAAGAGCACGAGGTTTTGTCTATAACTCTTATCAAACCGGCTTAGACGCTATAGAGTTCTTCTTCCACGCTATGGGAGGTAGAGAAGGCCTAGTCGACACAGCCGTTCGCACACAGCAAAGCGGTTACATGCAGCGAAGACTCATCAACGCATTAGAACACATTCGCCTAGAATACGACGGGACAGTCCGCGACTCTGCAGGGGACATTATACAGTTCCGCTACGGTGAAGACGGCGTTGACCCTGCGAAAAGTGATCACGGCAAAGCAGTAAACGTTAGCCGATTAATCGATCAAATTAAAATCGGCGAAGTTAAAGGTGAACCAGCCTCAGCAGATCATATAAAGAAACAACTAAAAAATGTTGAAGACCAAATCACCCCTATACTTCTCACTCAACTCAAGCAGAACTTTGCAAAAAACAAACTCACCGCAAAAAGCGTTGAAAAAGCTGCAACCGTAACGGCTGAACAATATAAGCGCGCTTTGATGGAACCCGGCGAAGCAGTCGGAATTGTCGCTGCACAATCAATCGGCGAACCAGGCACCCAGATGACTCTTAGAACATTTCACTACGCAGGAGTAAAAGAACAAAACGTAACTTTAGGTTTACCGCGACTAATTGAAATTGTAGACGCA
>CAZRQJ010000256.1:0-226 GCA_964602075.1 uncultured Planctomycetia bacterium | reverse complement strand
CCAATTATGACCATCTACCTACAAGGCGAACATGCAAAGAGCAAAGAAGGCGCAGTTGAAATCGCACGCAACATTATTTACACATCTGTTGAGAATCTGGCGTCAGCCATCTATGAAGATCCAGTCAAAGAAGTAATAATCGTTGAACTCAACAAACAAATGATGGACGACCGCAACATCAGTATGGATGAACTCAAAAACCGTATGGAACTTCAAAATGCGACAG
>CAZRQJ010000255.1:0-1763 GCA_964602075.1 uncultured Planctomycetia bacterium | reverse complement strand
GAATAGAAAATCTTTACGATTTCAACCATAAAGATCTGGCGCACGCTATTCAGCAGTCTCTCAAAGCACATGCCCTTTTCAAGCGCGACATAGACTATATAGTTAAAGAAGGCACGGTTGTTATCGTTGACGAATTCACGGGACGATTGATGTTCGGCAGAAGGTACTCGGACGGACTGCATCAATCCATCGAAGCGAAAGAAGGGGTTAAAGTCGCTGGTGAAAGTCAGACTCTGGCGTCTATAACGATTCAAAACTATTACCGCCTCTATCATAAACTTGCCGGTATGACTGGAACAGCGAAAACCGAAGAAGAAGAATTCAAAAAGATTTATGGATTCGATGTCGTTGCAGTTCCAACTCATCAGGCGATGATTCGCAAAGACCAGAACGACGTGATTTTCAAGACCGAAAAAGCGAAGTACGACGCGATTATCGAACAGATTGCCGCTTGTTACTACAAAAAACAGCCTGTACTCGTCGGCACGATTTCTATTCAGAACAGCGAGAGATTATCAAAACTGCTATTGAACAAGAAAGTTCCGCACGAAGTGCTGAATGCCAAGTATCACGAAAAGGAAGCCTATATCATAGCGCAAGCGGGGCGCTCCGGTGCAGTCACGATCGCCACAAACATGGCGGGTCGCGGAACGGACATCGTGCTTGGCGGCAACGCTGAATTCCTTGCGAAAAACGACATATTCAAGCGCGGAATCGACCCTTTCGATCCGGAAAATGCAGAAGAAGTCGCAAAGCAGTCGGAAAAATACAAAGAAGAGTGCTCGAAGGGCCGCAACACGGTTCTCGAAGCAGGAGGTCTTTACATTCTCGGCACCGAGCGTCACGAATCGCGGCGAATCGACAACCAACTACGTGGTCGTTCCGGTCGTCAGGGTGATCCGGGTGAAAGCCGCTTCTTCCTTTCGCTCGAAGACGATCTGATGCGCATTTACGGCATGGACAGGCTGACGGGTGTTATGAACACGCTCAAGGTGCCTGAAGACCAGCCGATTGAAGCCGGAATGGTCACTAAAAGCATTGAGCGCGCTCAAAAGAAGGTTGAAGGCAGAAACTTCGACGCACGAAAATACGTGTTGATGTACGACGACGTAATGAACAAGCAGCGTTCCGTAATATACGCCGATCGCGAGAACATTCTTCACGGGAAGAATATGAAAGATCAAGTTCTCGGATTCCTCGAAACGGCGATGGAAGAAGTTGTGCACGACAATATTCGCTATACGGAGCGCAACGAGGAGATTATCGACCTCGAAAGGCTTTGGCGCGAACTTAACCTGACGCTTCCGCTGCCAGCCGATTTCACTCGTGAAATGATAGAGGATAAACCTGCCGATGAGCTTATCGCCGAATTCAAGGAACTTGCGCTAACGCTTTACGAGCAAAAAGAAGTAGAGATTGGTGAAGACAACATGCGCGAACTCGAACGTTATCTCACGCTACGCAGTATAGACGAGCAATGGATAGACCACCTAAACGTGCTCGACCACCTGCGCGAAGGCGTCGGACTGCGCGGTTACGGGCAGGAAGACCCGGTGGCGGTGTATGCGAAAGAAGCGTTTGACCACTTCCAGACTCTCAAGGCGAGCATTCAGAAGGACGTTTCCGCAAAGGTGTTTCGAGTGCGCATACGACCGGAGCAGCAAGAAGAAGAGCAGAAGAAGAGCGCCTATAACATCGGCGGTTACAGGAGCGGGACATCCGAAGGCGCAGGGCTTACACAGAAAACCGTTCGCCGCAAGGAT
>CAZRQJ010000254.1:0-1771 GCA_964602075.1 uncultured Planctomycetia bacterium | reverse complement strand
CCGTTTTTGCGACGATTTCTTCAGCCTTCAAACGTTGACCTTTCTGAACAAGCACCTGCCCTTTAAGCGGCAGAATGCGGTCGACCTTTATGGTCGTCTTTCTCGCAACCCGTAAGCCGGGTGTGTACGCGTGTGCCAAGACTACACCTCAACAAATCAATCGGACGCGCCCAAACAATTTGAGCGCGCCTTTGCTTAACTAAATCATCAACTTACGACTCGAAGTCGGTCTTTATTCCCCACTGGGTTTGGTATGCATATACGCCAGCAAGCATCGCCAAAGGAGCAGTTACAAGAACACCAATTCCAAGCACAATCGAGCCTGCGCTAGCCACAAGTCCGAGCACAAGCACCAAAACGATTGTCGTCCCAATATTCTCTTGGAATTTCTTCAAGCTTTCTTTGATAGCATCCATAAATCCCATACTACGGTCGATTATTAACGCGGGAACAAAGTAGCAGCAAAAACCGAAGAACAACCCGCCAAGACCGAATGTAATACCAGACGCTAAACCTGCTATGAGCAGATAAACGAAAATCGGACCGAACCACTTAAAGCCCTTAAAAAGGTCACCAAACTCGATTTTGCCCGTCTTCAGCTTCTTAAGAGCCATATACTGAAGTCCAGCTATCATTGGGAAAATCAGGATATAAAATGTAATCGCTGTTAAGAGAGCGGCAACGAGAATAGCACCTATCCATGTTCCAACGTCCTCGAGGAAAAGGGTCCACCCCTTTGATAGCGCATCGCCAAGTTCAGGCAATTTACCTGTATAACCAGTACCTGTGTCAGGTTGCTGAACATTATCCTGTGGATTCACACTTTCCATACTATAAAACCTCCCCAAAAGATTATCGCTTTCGGTATTAACCGAATTCAGCCAATGGTTAAGATACAACAAACAAGAAACTAAGGCTAACGTTTTACAACATGCCCGTGCTGCATGCCTGACAAGTCAGGATAGATGTCCATCGCCTTTGACCATTTAAGAATCGTCTCAACCTGATCTTTGCGATCTTTAGGCATCGCGATAGGCCTCCCTCGAGCATCGAGAACAAAACCTACAACGCCGCCGAACGCCTTAGTCTTGAGCGTGCGACCTTTGCCGGCACCTACATCGAAGTTGCGAGAAGGGTTGATTTCGATATTGGCGGTTGCCCCTAAAGGCAGCGGGAAGAGTTTGATATCGCCAAACGGCAATTCACCCTCATCGACTTTTCCATCCGGGAACTCGATGTGATAACTAACACACTTATCGCCGCGTCGCGCATCGCCTACAGCCGCGACTGCGGTGCCCAGATAAATCATGCAATCACGATTAAACACTTCGCGAGCTGCGCGTTCGTGAACAGTCGAGAGAACGCCTAAATGGGGCATCATAAATATACTGTCTACTGCGAGCACAGTAAATCCTTCTGGCTGGAACGCATCAAGCAGCATCAACATGCTCTGCTTCCTGCGAGGTGCGTGTGATAGTACGCCGCCCGAACCAACAAGAAGATCGAGGTTCATCATTTTAATAAATGTGTCACCCGTCGCTTCCTGTGAAAACGCATCCGAAATACTACGCGATTGTTGTACGCCTTTTAATCCTACAGCTAACGATTTATGTTGAGCAAAACTCAAACGCAACGCTTCACGTGCAAGTGCATGTTCGATAATAAGTTCTTCAAGCATTTGTGGAATCGTCGTCGGACGAATCATCTTATTCTTGACCCGGTTGCGCAAATCCTGCTCTTCAATGTCGAACGGAACCCAGCGCATTACGTT
>CAZRQJ010000253.1:0-1783 GCA_964602075.1 uncultured Planctomycetia bacterium | reverse complement strand
TTGCAACGCCGTCGTTGATAGCGCTCCCAAGAAAGATAATCCTATCTTTGAGAAGTCGGCTGTAGATATCGTAGGCGCGTTCGCCAAAGTTAGATTGCTCAATAACCATTGGTACGTAATAACTCATACAAAACCTCCGTACTTCGCAATTTGATTCAATCAAGTCGTTAAACCGAAACAATCAAGCTTTAACAGAATCACCGTTAGCATCATCGTCAGGTTCGGATACGCTTGGTTCAGAACAACCGCTTTCGTTGACTTCGCTAGCGATGTTAGTTTCTACCTCAACAATCGGTTCGTTAGATTCTACATCGGCAACTTCGTGTTCCGATTCCTCGCCTTCGATAATGAACTTAACCTGACCGTAAAGGAAATCGAGAACTTTGTTTGTCATGATTTCTTCGTAGGTCTTAACTGCAAACTCCTTACTCTTTAACAACTCTCTAACTTGGTTGGGTTTGAGTTGATAACGCTGCGCGAGTCGCGATGCAGCCATATACATATCTTTATCCGATACGCGAATGTTATTTGTTTCGGCAATTTTGTAGATTACAAGTTCCTTCTTAATTTCTTGACGTACGGTTGGTTCGACTTCGTCGCGATACTCTTTTATTGTACGTCCTTGTTTCTGAAGGATTTCGTCCAAAGAAACACCTTGCCTGCGAAACCTCAACTCGTCCTGCTCAACACGATGGTCAAGTTCGGGCGCAATCATATCTTCCGAGATTTCAACTTCGGCTCCCGCTAGCATTTGCTCCAATGCAAGTTCCCGCTTGCGCGCTTCATTTGCAGAAGCGACCTCGTAATTGATTAAATTATCTGTGTATGTTTGAAGTTGATCTTCCGATTCGAACCCCAATTTTTCCTTGATAAACTCCTCGTTAAGTTCCGGTAAAAAGACCTTTTCAGCCTTAGTTAACGTTGCAGTTACTTTGAGTTCCTTTTCAGCGATGCGATCATCAACGAAATCCTCGGGCATTGTATAGCTGAATGTCCTGCTCTCGCCGACTTTCATTCCATAGATGTTGTCGTCGAACCCGGGAAGATTGTCTGTTAATCCAAGCTCGTATTTAACTTCGCTGTTTTCAAAAGGAGACTTTTCACCGGTATCAGCGTACACGCTTTCAACAGCTATAACAACCTGATGTCCCGCTTGGACTGCTTCACTTTCTTCAAGATCATTATATACCGCAAACCTTTTCTTCAGATTGTCAAGCATTCGTTCTTTCATAGAGGGTTCCGGCATATGAGGGGTAAAAACGAGTTCGGTGCCGGAAATATCAGGGAGCTTAACGTCTGGCATAATCGGCGCAGCAAATTTTAAACTAACAGGTTCACCTCGATCAATTTCGCCAACTTCTTCCCACCGAAGTTCGCCGCCGCGAGCTTTCAATTTGGTTTCCTTTATCGCATCGCGATGAGCCTTTTCTTTTACTTCATCTGTCGCTACTTCAAGTATCGCTTGAGAACCGATTCTGTTCTCTATAACTTTAGGTGGAACTTTCCCCTTCCTAAATCCGGGTATCGTGAGGTGGTTCGAGTAATACTTGAAGATGTCCTTGAATATCGTATCTACTTCGTTCGCACTAATAGTAACATCGAAATAGGCAAAATTCGCTTCTATCTTCACTAAATTAACTTCTGACACAATTCACTCCAAATACTTCATTCGTGTATGGTGAGCTTACACGCGAACCCTTTATTTTACTTTTCAAACGCTTAACTGTAAAGAAACGGCGTGAAGTTAACCAATTCACGCGTATGTAAGACATGTATTTGCGGA
>CAZRQJ010000252.1:0-1838 GCA_964602075.1 uncultured Planctomycetia bacterium | reverse complement strand
GCCATAACAACAATCCACCTACTTCAAAATCTTCGTTACGCGTCCGGCACCGATTGTCCGCCCGCCTTCTCGTATTGCAAACCTCATTCCTTCTTCCATCGCTATCGGACTGATCAACTCTACTACGAAATCGATATCGTCTCCAGGCATTACCATCTTTACACTCTCTGCCAACTCTACCTTTCCCGTTACGTCCGTCGTCCGAAAATAGAACTGCGGCCGATATCCCGCTACAAACGGATTCGCTCGCCCGCCTTCTTCTCTCTTCAATATATACACCCTCGCCTCGAAATTTGTATGCGGCGTTATGCTACCCGGCTTCGCTATCACCTGCCCTCGCTCGATTCCCGTCCGCTCTACTCCTCTAAGCAACAACCCTACATTGTCTCCCGCTACTCCTTCATCCAACAGCTTCCGGAACATCTCTACTCCTGTGCATACCGTCTTGCGCGTCGGCCTTAACCCTACTATCTCTACTTCCTCTCCTACCTTTACCTTCCCGCGCTCAATCCTTCCCGTCGCTACCGTCCCGCGCCCCGTTATCGTGAACACATCCTCTACTGCCAACAGCAACGGCTTGTCTATCTCTCTCTCCGGTACCGGTATGAACGTGTCTAACGCTCCTACTAACTCAAATATACACTCGTTATCCGGACCTCTCTCTCCACTCGACTCCAACGCCTTCAACGCACTTCCGCGTATCACAGGCGTCTTTTCCCCTGGAAACTCGAACTTTGTCAACAGATCCCTTATGTCCTCTTCTACCAAGTCCACTATATCCGGATCGTCCACCATATCTACTTTATTCAAGAACACCACGATGTACGGTACTCCTACCTGCCTCGCCAACAAGATATGCTCTCTCGTCTGCGGCATCGGCCCGTCCGCCGCACTTACCACCAGTATCGCTCCGTCCATCTGCGCCGCTCCCGTGATCATGTTCTTTACATAATCCGCATGTCCAGGACAGTCTACGTGCGCATAGTGCCGGTTCTCACTCTCGTATTCCACGTGTGCCGTCGCTATCGTGATTCCTCTCTCTTTCTCTTCAGGCGCTTTGTCGATCTCGTCGAAACTCGTGAACTTCGCCTGCCCGAGTTTCTCCAATACCTTTGTCATCGCCGCCGTCAGCGTCGTCTTTCCATGATCTACGTGACCAATCGTCCCCACATTTACATGTGGCTTCGTCCTCGCAAATTTCGCCTTAGCCATCTCTGCGCTCCTTCAAAACTCAATTCAAATATATGCCAAATCCACCCAAAACCTCTCGCTGTAATTCAGCAGGCATCGGGCGGTAAATGTGAAACTCCATTGAATGGCTCGCACGACCTTGCGTTTTGCTTCTCAAGTCAGTCGTGTAACCAAACATTTCAGACAGTGGAACAAGCGCTTTGATTTTGACTAAAGCATCTTGTCCGTGAATTATCTCCGATACATCTCCTCTTCGACTACTCAAATCTGCAATAACATCACCCATTGTGTGCTCTGGAGCCGTTACTTCAACTGCCATAATTGGTTCCATTAAACAAGGCGACGCCTTCTTGCAAGCATCTTGAAAAGCCATCGATCCTGCGATTGTAAATGCAGGTTCGCTTGAGTCTACGGGATGGAAATCACCATCAACTAGCGTTACATCAATACCCAAAATAGGATAACCTGCCAAAATCCCACCAGTCGAAGCTTCTCTACATCCTTTCTCGACTGCAGGAATAAACACTTTGGGAATGACTCCGCCAACAGTAGAATCTGTAAATCTAAACAAACCATCTGCAATCGGTAGTGGTTTAACGCGAAGTCTTACGACTCCATACTGACCTCTGCCGCCGGTTTGTTTAATA
>CAZRQJ010000251.1:0-1934 GCA_964602075.1 uncultured Planctomycetia bacterium | reverse complement strand
TTCGAGGTTCGTATAGCCCGAAACGGTCTCGGTTGCCATGCGCACGATTTCGGGGTGCATTGGCGCTCGTCCGAGATTCGTATGCAGTATCACACCGGTTGCGTTTATCACGCGATAAAACATAAGCGACGCCGCTCTTTCAAGGCGCGTCCCGATGCAGTCTCGCGCGACATCGCGCGGGTCTGCTGCACGGTCTGGTAGAAGTTGGCGCGCATCTGCAAGCCCGTCGCGAACTGCTGACTTAACCTGCCCCGCTGTTAGCGTTATGCTGCTTTTGCTCGGCGCAGTGTATCCGATAACCCCTGGATGGTTGAGCCAGAAGTCGACGCTGCCTAGCCCGGCAAGTCTTACCGCCCTACTTTCTTCGATGCGTTCAAGCGCGTGACTCGGTTCGTTCGACTTACGCGACGCGCGTTTACGATGCTTCAATGAATCGTCTTTATCCACAAGAGAATTATAGCAGGTGACGCGCATCTTTTTATCGCGACTTAAGTCGTTTCAACACCTCGATGATTAACTAGATACCGAACGGCTGCTCGATATTCTGGTATAATAGCGAGCGTGTTTACATGCATTCGTTAGCAACGGAGCATTGAATTTTCGACATTCTTCCTTTGTTCATTATCAGGAGTCTCTATGAAGGCTTTATTTACGGTTATCTTGGTAGTTGTCATTCTCGCTTCGTTTTTATCGATCACGTCTTGCGGTAAGGGATCTGCAAGAAGCGGGTTATCTTCGTCCCCAGATATACAAAGGGATATGACTGGCGGGTTAGTTTTTTTGAGCAAATCAGACAATCCAGCATACCAATCCAACTCTCGCCGAATTGCCTTATCGGAAGCAATTAACGATGTATCAAGCGCTGTTGCGCCTTCAGGAATTGATCCGGTTCTATATGAAGAGCTTAAAGCGGCGCTTATTTACGAATTTGCTCGTTTATATACGCCAGACGGAGTTTTTAGCTGTGAAAATAAATCTGAATCCGCTATAACATTTACTGATGAATCGCAAGCGTGGTGCGCTCAAGGTATCATATCTGCTAATGGCAACGTAACTGTGTATTGGCGCGGCAGGTTGGTTGGCGATTACGATCTTGACGGCGAGGTTGGAATTCCAGATATTACCCCAATCGCCGTAAATTACCTAAGGACTGTGGCATTAGATGCCGATGGACTGCCCGTTGTTTCGGGTGATAACGAATTTCTGGCGCAAGTCGATGGCGATACAAGCGGTGAGGTGGGAGTGAGCGATGTAACTCCCATTGCTCAAAATTACTTAACTAAACTAGCGGGCTATAGACTCTATTACGGTGTTTCCGACGATGGCACGAACATTGTTTGGCAATCAACATTTATTCCTAATCCAAATGACGCTGCGTCTCCCGTAACATTGCCATACAGTACCTCACGAGATGCGGGTCAAGTCCAGATGTTTGAAGTGTCGTTTCCAACGCCAGATCTTACTTCACCTGCAGATCTGTTTGTAAAAGTGGTTGCTTTCGATGGCGAAATCGAAGGATCGGAAATAATCATTCCGCTTCCAGAAGGCCCACATATGACCTTCAAGTGCGATGCTTGCCATCGGGTAACCGATTATCAGTTTCGCGGTGAAGCGACAGCATGCCAGTTATGCCACGCAAAGCCTCCTGATAACACGACTAGGAACTGGACAGACGCGCCGGGAAGTCACTCAACTTGCATGACATGTCACCAGAGTCATGGTTTTGCGATAGATCAACCCGAAACCGTCTGCGCAACTTGTCATTCAGATATAACCACCAGAGTCACATCGTCGAAGATGACATCTTGCGCACCATGCCACGTTAGTTTCCATGTTCCGAATGTTCCAGCAGACACAACAACATGTACCGCGTGTCATTCTAATCCGCCCGAAAATGGTTCCTGTTTCAGCAGCCTGGGCAAACTGAGCGTCGT
>CAZRQJ010000250.1:0-1998 GCA_964602075.1 uncultured Planctomycetia bacterium | reverse complement strand
CGATGTTTCTATCTGTTCAGCTTGCCATCCTAATCCGCCCGAGAACACGTTAGCGGATTGGTCAACAGCTCCTGGTCAACATGATGAATGCGAACAATGCCATGGAAACCATGATTTTGCGATAACTGCATCTCCAGCGGTTTGCGGTTCTTGCCATGCTTCTATCGCAACAGAACTATCAGGGTCGCAGATGCAGAACTGCGTTGATTGCCACGACGCACCGCATCTGCCTACGGGCGCACCGCAACACGCTGTTTGTCAGAGTTGCCATACTACCCCGCCTGAAAATCAATCCGCAAACTGGAGCGATGCGCCTGCCCAGCATGGTTCGTGTTCACAGTGTCACGACTCTCATTTGTTCAACATCGGAGCTTCAGATGCTTTATGTGCGACTTGCCATACGGGAATCGCGACGGAATTAGAGGTGTCAGGCAAACCTACAACCTGCTTGGAATGTCATATAAACACACACCTGCCAATCCCCGACCCTTCCCCCGCATCTTGCAACTCGTGCCATATGGCTATAGCGGCAACGCTTGCTGATGAGGCTATGAGTGCCTGTGGTCTCTGCCATGCATCACACGATTTCAGACAAACCTACACGAATGAGTTCTGCATGACTTGCCACACTAATCCCCCCGAGGATTCAACCGGAAGCTGGTCAAGTCTTATAGCACGGCATCGCGACTGCGGGAATTGCCACGACTTACACGATTTCAAGGTTGAGCCTCCCAGTAGTGTTTGCTCGTCTTGCCACTCTCAACATAGCAATCCTGAAGGACACAATTCGTTTGAATGCTTGCAGTGCCATTTGACGCCTCATAAACCGCAGAAGGACGAAAGTATCATATGCAATTTGTGCCATTAATATTAACTTCTTAACAAATCTACAGTATGAGAGTATGAGGTGAAATTCCGACTGGGATTGTTTCTCCTAAAATAAACGCGCTTTCAATTCGCGAGGTGGATATGAACAGAATACTGTCGAAGTTTGTATTTCTCTTAACAACGCTGTTATGTTTAACAGCATGGACTTCATTAACATCGTTGAACACGGCGACTTCATCGTCGGTAGAGTCTGCCAATGTTCAATTAAGTGTCGCCGCAAACGACATTATTGAGTTCAAACTCGGAATCGTTCATACAAACGATACTCACGGACACTTGCAGCCGTTTCGCTCTGACGGTAAAGACGGCTGGGGTGGAGTTGCGCGCCGACGAGTCGAAATCCAACGATCACGTGCGGACACAAACTATTACTGGTTAACGCTCGATGCTGGCGACGTGTTTCAAGGCACACCGATAAGCAATCTGCTGACGGGATTTCTCGATATTGAGTGTATGAACCAGATGGGTTACGATGCTATGTGTCTCGGCAACCATGAATTCGATTTCGGTTATGAACTGCTGCGCGGACGTATAACTGACGCGAACTTCGATATTCTCTGTAGCAACGTAATCGACAAAGAACGCGGAGTGCAAGTCGCTAAACCCTACACAGTGTTAAAGCGCGGGGATTATAGAATAGGAATTATCGGAGTTACATCGGAAACACTTCTCGGCGAAACGCATCCACGAATAAAAGACTATGTCATCGTCCAACCGCCGATTCCGATAGTTTCCAGTCTAGCCAAGTATCTTCGCAGCATCGGTTGCGACGTCGTTATAGCGCTTACACACCAAGGTTACAATCGCGATGTCGAAATGGCAAAAGCGGTTCCGGAACTGGACGTCATCGTTGGCGGACACTCACATACAAAACTAGAAGAACCAACACTCGTTGGAAACGTCATTGTTACTCAAAACTATCAATGGGGTAAGAACCTTGGAGTGTTGAAACTAACTTTCGCTAAACCCGCCGCCGACAAGTCGGTTAGGTTTGAACTGAAAAGCGTAGATAACGCGTTTGTGCCGCTGGCATCGGATAAAAGCGAAGATGATGGATTAAAAGCGTTTATATCCGTTTATCAGCGCAGATTCGACGCGGAAATGGGAAGG
>CAZRQJ010000249.1:0-2009 GCA_964602075.1 uncultured Planctomycetia bacterium | reverse complement strand
CAGTATCCCCTAATACAGCGTTTATCCAACAAGTTGTAGACCATTATAAAATAACGGCAGATGTCAGTACACCTATCATAGTTGAAAAAAGCGATATAGTGCTTGATGGACAAGGCTTCACTATACAGGGAACGGGAGCCTCTAATGATCAAGCCGCCATCACCCTTAGATGCAGTCGCGTGACAGTCAGAAACTTCCATATTTCAGGATGGCAAATCGGTGTATATGGAGTCTATGACAGCAACATAGTTGTCCACAACAATTGCACACTTAACCACTACGACATAGCAATTTATGCTGACAACTACCGCGTAAAAGGAAATTACTTTCATTTCCAACGTATACTAGGCAACAACAACACCATTTCCGAAAACGTGATAAACATTCCGGACTACAAAAGTGGGTTTTGGATTAGCCAGAGTTCAGGAGTCGTCATAGAAGGCAACGAAGTAAACCTTAAGGAAATGTCCACCTCGTTCATTAGTTCTGACAACAGCATAATCAAAGTTCGTTGCAACAATTTCCTCAACATAGAAGTCAACACTGGGGGAGCCCTTTCTTTAATTTCAAAAGGGGAACGCCCTTACTGGGATGGCAACTATTGGAGCGACTACCGCGCCCGATACCCTAACGCTTCTGAAATTGGTAGCTCAGGAACATGGGACACGCCATACGTAAGCACCCAACTACGCAGGATTATTGATCGTGCTCCGCTTATGTCGCCATATGACTTTCCCCAACCAAATATTGCCAATCAACCAACCCAAACTCCCTCCGGTAGTTTGTTGCCCGACCAAACCATCGACTCAACAAGTACATTTCTCCTATTATGGCTTCTTTTGTTACTTATCTTAATAATTGTGTTGCTAGCTGTTGTTAGCTTGAAGCAGTTTGGAAAACCCACGGGTACTTTTGTTGCATGACCTGTACGATTGATTGAGGGGCGATTATCCCTTCTTCACAAATTAAACCATGAATGTAGCGGTTGGGCGTTATGTCGAACGCTGGATTGCGCACCTTTAGAGTTTTCGGAGCTTCTGCCCAGACTTCGGCAGGGTTGCGTTGCTCAATTCTTTCGAATCCTCCGTTGAGCGTTTCAGGATCAAACTTTAGCAGTTCAGAAATCACATAAAACGGTTTCCGTGCTTCACGGGCTAAGACAGCGATGCCGCTAGTGCCGATTTTGTTGACGATGTTACCTTCGCTTGTTATGGCGTCTGCTCCAACGATGACCAGGTCAGCATCCCTTATAAAAGTCCTTGCTGCTGAATCCACAATAAAAGTAGTTGGGATCCCGAGTCCGACAAGTTCTTTAGCAGTTAAGCGCCCTTGGAAAGCAGGTCGGGTTTCAGTGCAGATTACACTAAATTTCTTGCCTGAATCTTTGGCTTTGGCGAGTAAACGCGTAAGAGTTGAGGAGTGACAATGGGTAAACACAACCGCTCCGTCGAAGATGCGTTTTGCTCCGATTTCAGCTATACGTTCTTTTGAAGTTTCCAAATCAGCAAGGATCTGATTTACAGCGTCGCTTACCATTCGACTTAATTCTGGTACTTTTTCTGTATTGGCACCTTCAGCTTGAAAGATTAGGCGACGCATGGCGTTACGCATCAGCGGTTCGGTTTCGCGTGCTTCGGCGAGGAAGGATTGAGCTTTCTTGAGTTCAGCTAAAAACTGGGTTTTATCTTTAGCTTTGGTGGTTTGGACTTGGCTTTGGATGGCTTTGACGGCGGCTATAGCTACGTTGCGGGCGCCTTGGACTCGTAGTTCACGTATGTTTTCTGCTGCGATTTCAACAACTTCAGACATAACAATTCACTTTGGCGATTTACAGCGTATCTTAGGCATGGAGAAACATATAAGCAAATTCGTAACAGAATGTAGTGAACGCTATGTTGCCAGACCAAGACACAATTAATGCAATTCTTAAACCTTACATTAATCCATGGTACGAATCATTGCAGTCTCCGATGAAGGCTCAGGAGCAGACACTCCGGGAATTACTGCTT
>CAZRQJ010000248.1:0-2009 GCA_964602075.1 uncultured Planctomycetia bacterium | reverse complement strand
ATTTCTCATCGCCGGTAGCGGTGGCACACGTCTTAAGCAAGTGTTGGATGAAAACAAGGCTTGGAACAAAGCCCCTACCGCATCAACATATTTACGTGTGGATATCGACAAGATTTGGCACAGGCATGTCGAACCCATTACCCGTCACAAATCGATGCCGTATTCACAATACGCTATCGCTATGCACAAAGACCTTTGGGATGTCACACCTCAAACCAATTTTGGAGCGATCGAGATAACAGCAAAAACCGGACAAAATCAGATCGTCAGCGAAACGAAAGCTCGAGCGGAGGTCGTTAACCTATTCGGTTTATGTTACACGATGATGGTTGCGATAAGCATTCATAGCGCACAAATGTACGCTGACGATGCAATTCCAAAACCAAACGCGGAGTTTAGTCAGGAGGGTTTAGCTCAAGCACGATTGACTGAAATAGAAAATGCACTGATCGAATACTTTTCATACACTGGAGCATATCCAAGAACGGTTGAGACACTTATTACTGAAGGATTTCTTGCGGACTTCCCGCTTAACGCGTTTGATGAATCGGTAGTAATGACTCCGAAACTACTGACAAACTGGTCCGCAGGCGATTTTGTTTACATCCCCGAAGTTAAAAACGATGTTGTAATTGGTTACCATTTGTTCCTTTTCGGCAGCGACAGGTACGGCGGATTAGACGTAGTTTCCGTTAAGAACGCTTTTCCTGCATGGCACTGGGAGGAAGATCCGGACGGAAAACCAGACGGAATCATATTGATTCTCGAATCTCCTGAAACTAGCATCTAGGCTTTGTCGGTTGTTCAGCAGTTTCACTGATTTGATCATATATTAGGTATCATGTACTGCGGGGTTGCTTAATTTGCGACACACAAGTAAAATTCGCTCTCCGTTTTCGAGGTGATCCATGGAGAGTTCGGTTACAAACTCTAAGTACTTCAACCGATGTTTTAATTTAACTAGACGCCTATGCAGAATACCGAGCGTCTGCGGTACGCGCGGCGAATCCACTATAGCGGAGTTTCTCTTCCAATACATTGCAACGCGTCCCGAGATAAGGAATCTCGGCATTCGTCCGGAAATCATAGAAATTCCTGCGGAAAATCACAGAAAAGCGGTTTTAGTTTTTTTGCCCTCAAAAGGCGCACTGCAAGCAGAAGCTGGCGGACTTGATACTTCAACATCGCCTACATTCGTTGTCGAACACCCCGCGATCGTACTAATGGGACATTTCGACACTGTCGGAGTTGAAGAATATGGTCCATATAAGTCAATCGCATCAGATTCAGCAAGGCTAAAACAAGCATTTTCTACAGAGCAAGTTTTACCTGACGAAGTGAGAGCGGATTTAGATTCTGGCAACTTTGAATTCGGACGCGGCTGGCTCGATATGAAGAGCGGTGTCGCAGCAATCGTCGAAGTTTTTCTTGAATGCGCAAAAAACGGCGGCGCCGATGGAGCTATATTTTTAGCTTTGTGCCCAGATGAAGAAGGAAACTCTACTGGAATCAGGGCTCTCGCTCCAAGGATAAACGCAATCCTGTCGCAGAGAAAACTCAAGATAAGATGTGTTGTTAACGCTGATTATACGAGCCCGTTGGAATCAGGCGATACAGTGCGTTATGTCTATACCGGAACAATCGGCAAAAACCTAATGCTATTCAGCGTTTTCGGACGCGAGTGTCACGCGAGCCAAGTATGGGAAGGCATAAACGCGGCAGCACTTGCAGGTTGGTTATCGAGCAATCTAGAGAGCGACCCGCAACTCGTAGATCAACTCGCGCAGGAAGTCACTTCGCCTCCTTCAACGCTCTACCTCAAAGACACTAATGAGACATACAGCGTAATGACGCCTTCCGTATCTCACTTTTATCTTAATCAGTTTACGGTCAAAGCAACACCAGACCAGGTTATGGCGAAATACATAAACCGTATTCGAGGATTTACGCGCCACTGGCTTGAACGACGAATCAAACGATTCGAGCGCTTTACCGACGGCGGCGGTAAA
>CAZRQJ010000247.1:0-2022 GCA_964602075.1 uncultured Planctomycetia bacterium | reverse complement strand
GATGCGACTGTGCTTGATTGGGCTAGCGACCTTCAAGGAATTCTTGTTGTTGCAGACAACGAATTGCGCTGGGTAGATATGACACGCTTTCAAGCAAAAAAATAGTATCGATAACTCTCGATATTACAGATAAAAACGATTGACTAGTCACTTCGGAAGGGCAAACACATTACCACCTACCGCACTTGCGCGAACTTACTTGCGCGCAATTTGATGACGTGCTATAAACTCTAGGCTTTTATCGCTATCAAAAGCGGTAGAAGTTAGGTGGAAATGGAAAAGAACGGTGATTCAATACGATGGAAGTATGATTTCAATCGGCAGGAGCCTGCGCGGTTCGCGGGTTTGTCGATTTCAATTATCGTCTTGCTTGCTGTGGTATACTTCACCTCGCCTGAAGGAACAGGAGTATATTGGACGATTATCGGCGTTTTACTGCTGTCTTTCTGGCTTCTGCCGTTTTTCATTCCAGTAACCTATGAGCTTAATAACGAAGGCGTTTCGGTGTATTATGGTAACGCCAAGATAAGCTCCAAGTTATGGAGTCATTATACACGTTGTGTTTACGACGAGTATGGTATGGCGCTCAAGACGATGGTGGTTGATTCTTGGCTTGACAAGTATCGCGGTTGTTTTATGCGCTTCCCGCGTGATATGGATAACCGTGAGGCTGTTGTTATGTTTGTCTCAAATAAAGTAAAGACCTTCAAAAATACTGCGTATTCACGCAAGAATCGTTAAGGTGGTATGTACGGATTGAATTGTGTCGAAAACGGTGAAAAGCGGAAGAGCTTTATAGATAAGCTCAAATACGCATTTGCCATTGGTTACGAGCCACCGCGCCTTAGTGAAGAAGATAAGAGCGCGATTACTTATCTGGCAGAGCTAATCTGCAAGCGTAGACTGGAAGTTCCTGCGATTATGGCGTTGGAATCACTTCGCCCGATGAACTTTTTGGCTAGCCAAGTAATGGTTATGCTTCAGCCGTTTGTAGGAATGCTAACAGACGACGCATTTTTTGTATCCTGTCAAACCGCTTTTGAAAAACGCGATAGTGTTGGATTTCTAATTGAATACCTTGAAGACAGACTCAACGAGCGCAAGCTTGGAGAGAAAAGTGGTCTTCGAGCGATAACACCCGATGCCGAAAAGTCGTCGGACGATGAGCGAGGAGTTGATGGATAAATTTAGTACCGATAATGTCAAGAGCGATGTAAACATTAAGGTTATCGTCGCAACAGACTGCGGTTCAACCACTACCAAAGCGATTTTGATCGAATTTGTGGAGTCGGAAGATTGCTATCGCCAAACATTTCGGGGCGAAGCGCCGACAACCGTTGAAGCACCGTTCGAAGATGTTACGAAAGGCGTCTTAAACAGCATTCAAGAGCTTGAGGAGCTTTCAGGGCGCAAGATTCTCGATCCCAACAAAGATCCTGAATTAACAGCAGCCCCGTTTATTTTCGGAAGTAAACCCGGCGAGGGTATCGATGCTTATATTTCAACATCCAGCGCCGGCGGAGGACTTCAGATGATGGTTGCCGGTGTCGTGCTTACGATGACCGGTGAAAGCGCACAGCGCGCGGCTCTCGGTGCCGGTGCAATAGTTATGGACATTCTGGCGTCGAACGATAAACGACTTCCGCACGAACGCATTGACCGTATCCGCAAACTTCGCCCCGACATGATTCTTATGAGCGGCGGTGTTGACGGCGGAACAATTAGCCATGTCGTCGAAATGGCAGAATTGGTCGCAAGCGCAGACCCGAAACCAAGACTCGGTCACAGCTATCAACTGCCGGTTATCTATGCAGGCAATTTTGACGCACGCGAGAAGGTAGATGGCGTTCTGGGTAGTAAGACAGCTTTGACTATTACGGACAATTTGCGTCCGACGCTTGAGCGGGAAAACTTGATGCCCGCACGTCAGAAGATTCAGGACTTGTTTGAAGAGCATGTTATGGCGCAGGCTCCCGGCTATGACAAACTATTAAAGTGGGCGAGCGCTCCCGTCATGCCGAC
>CAZRQJ010000246.1:0-2074 GCA_964602075.1 uncultured Planctomycetia bacterium | reverse complement strand
CCAAGAACGGTTCCGTTACTAGCATTCAAGCGATTTACGTTCCGGCGGACGACTATACCGACCCGGCGCCTGCAACCACGTTTGCGCACCTTGACGCAACCACAAACCTGTCTCGTCAAATCGCCGAGCTGGGTATCTACCCGGCGGTTGACCCGCTCGATTCGACAAGCCGCATTCTCGACCCGCAGGTTGTTGGGCTTGAACACTACACAGTGGCACGCAGAGTTCAGCAAATACTTCAACGTTACAAGGACCTTCAGGACATCATCGCTATTCTTGGAATGGAGGAGTTGTCCGACGAGGACAAGATATCGGTTCAACGTGCGCGCAAGATTCAACGGTTTTTGAGTCAACCGTTCTTTGTTGCGGAGCAGTTCACGGGCAAACAAGGACGATACGTTCCACTCAAACGCACAATCGAGAGTTTCAAAGAGCTCATTGAGGGCAAATGCGACCATATTTCCGAATCACTCTTCCTTTACGCGGGAGACATTTCCGAAGTTCATGAGCGTTACGAAAAGGAAAAAGCGGAGGCGTAAGCGTGACACCGAGCGACAGTTTCGAAGTGGAGATTATGCTGCCAGACAGCAAGCTCGCTGAAATCGCCGAAGGCGATGCGTTTGGCGGGCGCGCTGTCGAGATAATCTTCCCCGGCTTGGATGGAATGATTGGAGTTCGACCCGGTCATGCTCCTATGCTTGCAGGCTTGGATATAGGCGATTTATTAGTTGTAGAAAAAGTCGGAAACGGCACACGCGACCTGCACTTTGCGGTCGGCAGCGGAATCGTTGAGGTTGAACTCGACGGCAGCGTCGCTATCTATACTAGCGCAGCTGAATATGCATGCGCTATAGATTTAGAAAGAGCGGAGGACGCTATAAAGCGCGCAAAAGAGCGTCTTTCGGTGCAAGACGATATGATCGACAAACGACGAGCAGAGATTGCGCTTAAAAGAGCAATCAATCGTCTGAATATCGCAAAGAAATACGGGGGGGGTAAATTTTGACCCATTTAAGAATTGAAGGCGGAAGAAAACTATCGGGCGAAATCGAATCGAGTGGCAGTAAGAACGCAGCTCTTCCCCTTATTGCAGCCGCACTACTGGTGCCAAGCAAAGTCACCTTACGTCAGATTCCGGATTTGACTGACGTTCACGTAATTTGTCAGGTTCTCGAATCGATAGGCGCAATAACAGAATACGATAAATCGAATCACATATTGACAGTAGACTCAAGCGGTGTTAGAGGCGTTGAACCGCCGTACGACCTCGTCAAGAAAATGCGCGCCAGCTTTTTAGTGCTAGGTCCGTTGCTTGCGAGATTTGGTGAAGCGCGCGTTCCGCTGCCTGGCGGGTGTCGTATCGGAACTCGCTCCGTTGATTCTCATCTGCACGCATTGAAAGCCTTTGGTCCAGAAATATTTCAGGAACGCGGCGTGATTGTAGTTCGTGGAAAGCTCAAACCAGCGGAAATCTATCTGGAAATGCCTAGCGTAACGGCAACGGAAAACGTTATTTCCGCTGCAACGCTTGTTGATGGCAAAACAGTTATATACAACTGCGCGCAGGAACCGGAAATCATAGATCTAGCGGATTTCTTAACCTCATGCGGCGCAAAGATACAAGGCGCAGGATCTCCAACCGTCACAATTGAAGGCGTGAAGGAACTGCATGGGTGCGACCATACAATTATTCCGGACAGGATAGTCACAGGCACGTATCTGCTCGCGGGTGTTGCTACAGGCGGCGATGTAAAAGTGACCGGTGCGCGTCCGGAGCATCTTACGGCTTTGCTCGACAAACTTGTGGAAATCGGCTGCACGGTTGCAATGACGAGAGATTCGATTATGGTTGAGTCGCAGGGCGAGCTGGAACCAGCATCTGTACGATCGCTTGTTTATCCGGGATTCCCGACAGATTTGCAACCGCAGATGATGACGACTCTAACACTTGCGAACGGACTATCGCTTGTTACAGAAACGCTTTACGAAAACCGATTCACGCACGTACCCGAACTGAACCGAATGGGAGCGAACATAACGATTCGCGGCAATACCGCCATAATCGAACCAATTA
>CAZRQJ010000245.1:0-2084 GCA_964602075.1 uncultured Planctomycetia bacterium | reverse complement strand
AACAACCTTGAGATTATCCCGGTTTTGAATAAGATTGACCTACCTGCCCAGCGCGCCGACGAGGTGATGGACGAACTAAAACAGATACTTGGCGTAAAAGAGAGCGAAGTTATAAAGGTTAGCGCAAAGTTCGGTACTGGAGTTGACGAACTTCTCGAATCAATTGTCAACAAAGTTCCTGCGCCTACCGGTAAACTTGACGAACCACTCGCAGCGCTCATATTCGACTCTCATTACGACATCTATCGCGGTGTAGTAAGTTACGTGCGCATTTTAGACGGTGTAATACGGGCTGGCAGCCAAGTCATCACGATGAGCAATTCAAAAAAATACGAAGTCGGCGATGTGGGAGTGTTTCAACCTGATCTAACAACTCTGCCAGAGCTAACTGCAGGTCAGGTAGGATACGTCATACTCGGCATGAAAGAAGTGTCGCAATCGCGCGTGGGAGACACCATTACTGATGCAATTCACGGTCGCGCAACTCCCCTGCCCGGCTATAAAAAAATGACGCCAATGGTATTCTGCGGACTATACACGGCAGACGGCGAAG
Source organism: uncultured Planctomycetia bacterium (assembly GCA_964602075.1). Taxonomy (GTDB): domain Bacteria; phylum 4484-113; class 4484-113; order JAGGVC01; family JAGGVC01; genus JAGGVC01. The sequence continues at coordinate 1,531 of CAZRQJ010000245.1, read as the reverse complement.
ATTTCGGCGACCTGCGAAGCGCGCTCGACAAACTATCGCTTAACGACAGTGCGCTCTATTACGAGCAAGAATCATCAGACGCTCTCGGATTCGGCTTCCGCTTGGGTTTCCTCGGACTTCTGCACATGGAAATCGTTATCGAGCGTCTTGAGCGCGAGTATAACCTCGAACTAATAGCGACAAGCCCGTCCGTTGTATATCGAGTTACCACAAGCGACGGCAGCGTCTTGATGATAGACAATCCGGGACGTTTTCCCGAACGTTCGCGTATTCTGAAGATAGAAGAGCCGTTTGTAGATGCAGAAGTGCTAACACCGGCGAACTATCTATCGGCTTTGATAGAAATGTCGAAACAACGGCGCGGCGAACTGCTCAACCTTGAATACCTAACGTCGAACCGCGTTGACGTACGCTTCTCTCTTCCGCTGTCCGAAATAATTTACGACTATTACGACCAGCTAAAAAGCATGTCCCGCGGTTACGCGAGCCTCGACTACCGCGTCAAAGACTTTGTCGAAAGCGACCTAGTTAAGGTTGATATTCTAATAAACAATGAAAAGGCAGACGCGCTCTCATTTCTGTGTCACCGCTCTGTTTCCCAGCAGCGCGGTCGTCAGGTTGTAGATACGCTGCGACGCACAATCCCGCGTCACCTTTTCCAGATACCGATTCAAGCGGCTATCGGCGGAACAGTCATTGCCCGCGAGAATATAAGCGCTCTACGAAAGGACGTAACCGCCAAATGTTACGGTGGTGACATCACCCGCAAGCGTAAACTTCTCGAAAAACAGAAGAAGGGCAAGGCGAAGATGAGGAGCATTGGCAAGGTAGAAGTCCCGCAGGAAGCCTTCCTTGCCGTTCTGAAGGTTGACAGGGATAAGAAGGGGTAAAAGGAAGAGATTAGTTGATTTTCGAATTACGTTTGCGTGTTTTAACAATTCCGTCTTGATTTTCTTTATTCTTTTAGTATTATGTAGTCATCTAAACCAATGGACGTTCAATGGTTTGGATATATAGAAATGAGGATTGAATAGGTTCTGTTTGAACAAATCGTTCTTGCGGGAGGGAACGATGAAGACGAATTCAGGTATGAGAATTCGCAGAGCGCTATTGAGGTATGGCGGGTACGCCCTCGTGTTTCTATTTGGCGCGGCGTGCATGTTTTTTGCAATGAAATCCGGCTTTCCCGGCAATAGGGAACAACCCACACAATTGACAAGCGGATTCGCTCGAACGGACGGTCACGAAGCAGCAGCTCAATCACCCGAAGAACCCAGTCAGGTTCAGATGGCTTCGTTATACTCAACTAACGATACGGCTGAATCGGCGGGTACAGCCGGACACACACCGAAGTACACCTACGAAGAAATCGTTACCGATCCGGAGTTTCTGAAGTATTCGACCATGTCGGCGTAATGGTTTGGCGGCCTGCGTTCGACAGTGGCGGGCAGATTGAGTATGACCGGCTTGTCTGGAGCGGCCTTGCCCCAGGTTTGGACGACGGCCTGGCATAACTCGATCACGAAGTCCA
>CAZRQJ010000244.1:0-2216 GCA_964602075.1 uncultured Planctomycetia bacterium | reverse complement strand
ATCGGGCAACCGATTTTCGGCTCGCGATACGCAAGTATCGCCTAAAAATCATCCATTACATTTATTTCATTAGTATCGAAACACTAAATTTCGGATGTTTTCACCGGGCAGTTGCCTGCCCGAAGCCTAAAACTGCTTGCGCGGGTGACTCCTTTCCTCTCCCCGCCTTCGCAGTGCTATTATAACAATTCCTGCGCACGCTGATGCGTTCGCATTCGTACTATACGACGTTTTACGAAGGTTTGATTCGATGGCACAGTTACCCGATAGATACGACCCGCAGGAAGCGGAGCCGAAATGGCAGAAGTTCTGGGAGGAGCGCGGCACCTACGCGTTCAACCCAGCACGCTCACGCGACGAAACGTACTCGATAGATACACCGCCGCCCACCGTCAGCGGTTTAATCCATATGGGGCATATGTTCAGCTACACACAGATGGACATAATCGCCCGCTATCACCGCCTGCAGGGGAAGAACATCTTCTACCCGTTCGGATTCGACGACAACGGGCTGCCGACCGAGCGCATGGTTGAACGGCGCATCGAAAAACGTGCGATCGACATGCCCCGTGCCGACTTCATCAAGCTCTGCCTCGAAGAAACCGCCAAAACCGAAGCCGATTTCAAGGAAATGTGGCAGCGCATCGGGCTGTCGGTGGACTGGCGGCTTGAATATTCGACCATCAACGACGTGAGCCGCCGCACAGCGCAGAAAAGTTTTCTAGACCTATACAAAGCCGGTCACATCTATCGACAGGAAGAGCCGACGATTTGGGACGTGGACAACCAGACAGCTCTCGCACAAGCCGAAATGGAAGACCGCGAGATGGATTCCATTTTCAACGACATTCTGTTCGAGTTTCAGGACGGGACGAAAGTCGCGATCGCCACGACGCGACCAGAGCTTCTGCCTGCATGCGTTGCAGTAATCTGCCATCCCGACGACGTAAGGTACGAACGGTACGTGGGCGGTCGCATCAAGACGCCGTATTTCAACGTCGAAGTGCCCGTAATCACCGACGAACTCGTGGATATCGAGAAGGGCACGGGCATAGTTATGTGCTGCACGTTCGGCGACACGACCGACATCGAATGGTGGAAGCGCTACAAGCTCGACACGCGTGTGTGCATCACGCACAACGGCAGACTGAACGAACTTGCGGGCGAATTCGCGGGTATGACGCTTAAAAAGGGCCGCGAGGCGATTATCGAAAAACTCAAGGAACATGGACTGCTGACGAAACAAGAACCGATTAAACATGCGGTGAAATGCGGCGAGAAATCGCACGCGCCCGTCGAATACATCGTGACGAAACAGTGGTTCATCCGCATACTCGACAAGAAAGAAGAACTTGTCCGGCGCGGGCGGGAAATCAACTGGTATCCCGAATTCATGCAGGTGCGCTATGAACACTGGGTGCAGAACCTCGGCTGGGACTGGTGCATCAGCCGTCAGCGTTATTACGGCGTGGCGTTCCCGATGTGGTACTGCAATGCATGCGGCGCCGTGAAGCTGGCGGATGAGTCGCAATTGCCGATTGACCCGCTAACGACATCGCCCCATATGCCATGCGCTTGCGGCTCGACGGATTTCACACCGGAAGCGGACGTAATGGACACATGGATGACGAGTTCTTGCACGCCGCAGCTTGCCGCTGGCTGGATAGAGAATCCGGAACAGTGGGCGAAACTCTTTCCGTTCAGCCTCCGCCCGCAGGCTCACGACATTATCCGCACTTGGGCGTTTTACACGATAGTGAAAGGCTTGCTGCACGAAAACAAAATGCCGTGGGCGGACATTTTCATAAGCGGGCATGCGCTCGACGACCAGCGGAGGAAACAGAGCAAGTCGAAGGGCAATGTTGTTGAGCCGCGTAAATACCTAGACCAGTACGGCGCGGACGTTCTGCGCTACTGGACATCTACCGCAAAACTTGGTACTGACACGAGTTTCAGCGACAAGGCGATGTCTCTCGGTAAACGGCTCGTTACGAAGATATTCAACGCCAGCAAGTTTGCGCATATGCACCTTGAGAATTACGATGGGAGCGAGCCGGCGGAGTGGTTTATAACAGACAGGTGGCTTCTGTCGAAACTTGGACGGGTAGTCAAAAGTGTGACGAAATCGTATGACGAATACGAATTCTGCGACGCATGGTCGGCGGTGGAGGATTTCTTCTGGGCGCAGTTCTGCGACGACTATCTCGAACTTGCGA
>CAZRQJ010000243.1:0-2239 GCA_964602075.1 uncultured Planctomycetia bacterium | reverse complement strand
GTTCATCGGTCGTCTGCTCTATGTTTGTGAAGTGGAGCGAAACGGTATCGCCTTTGTTCACTTCAAAACTTGTCGGCCACATAGTTGAACGAACTAAGACAAAATAAACATCGACCGTCGTCCCGTTTCGTTCAACTCGTGCGTCCTTTACATCGAATGTAGCTTTCGGATCTTTGTTTTCACTAATCGGATAAACCTCGATCGGTTTAAGTAACTCCGCGGGGATTGCTTGTGCATAATGCGGCTCCGGTTCAGTAAACGCGTCGTAAAGCAGTTTCATCTTGTCGCCAGAGACATCGATAAGCTGACTAGCTTCAGGCTGACTCGGTCCAACGCTTAAATGACGTCCATGGGACAGTTTGTTAAGAGCGACAACATATTTGCCGTAAGGAGTCGAACTGTCGCCGCCGGGTACTAACAAGTGACCAATGCTGTAACTGACAGGAATTTTATCGAGAACGTCGCCCGTAAGCGGATTCCACTTCGCAACCGCGCTGTCGATAAACAAACTCGTGTATGCATTACCTTTATCGTCATACTGCGTGTGGAGTGGGCCTAGACCAATTTGCACATCGCGTTCTTTGACCGAATCGGCATTGAGGACTGGAATTCCATCTTCATCGCCGGTAAAATCTTTAGCTTCAATAGCCTTCAAGAACTTATCAATACTCCACACTGTTGTAATCGATTCCAGCTTGCCGCTTGTAACAAAGTAAGTTCCATCGGGACTAAAGTCAATGCCGTGCGGGCTTTTCGCTACTGGTATTAAGTAGCAAATTCCGGGATTCTCCTTCGGGTCGAGCGCTTGAATACCGCCGATGTCTTTGCCCTTGCCTGAAGCGACAGCTTCCGCCGCGAGTTTCCAATTAACCAAAATCGCATAGTCGCGATCGTTCGCTGAAGCTGTCTTCTCAAGTTCACCTGTTGCCCTTTCGGAGTTGTAACAAGTCCATCCCGCCCAATCCGATGAAGGGCCGCGACCTGTCGAACCTAAATCCCAGTTGAACGGCGGTGTGACTATCTGAAACCCATATGACATATTGCCTGTGCTTGAATCAACTTTAACCGCTCCCACAACTCCTTTGAATTTCGTGGCATATTCCTCGATCGTTGCATATGTGCCTTTTGGAATCGGCACGCTGAAGCGAGATCCGTAAAGGACGTACTCTGTATTGGACGTTACAAAGGCGCTTCCGTGATTACCCGACACGTTAGGAATGGGTCCGATAATCTGTTTAGTTTTGAAGTCTCGCATGTCGATACGGGCTATTCTTCCCTGCGCGTTTTCGTTAATGAACATCCATCTGCCGTCGTAACTGCCGTTTGTCTTTGATAGGGACGGATGATGAGCGTCTCCCCATGTAAAACCGCCAAGCATTTCACGCGTCTCGTCGTCGAAACCGTAGCCTGTAGCAGGATACGGTGCAAAAACTGGAATTGTCGAAATGTGACGCATTGATGGAATTCCAGCCACATAAATCTGTCCGGAATGTCCACCTGAATAAAACAAATACATATCGTCAAGATCGCCTGGCGCAACATAAGTTGCCGAAGCGGCATCGCTCGCCCCGCCGGTTGAAGGACGGGATGCGCTTCCTGAACTGCGCGAATCGCTCTCTGGCTCGCCTTTGCAGGCGAACAGCGCTATCGCTAAGAGCGCGATTGCCGTAATACAGTAGATAATTACCAAATTGTTGTTGCTCTTCCTAACCATCGATATCTCCTCCACAATAAAAATACTATTTAATGAGCGGCGGTATCGCCGACCGGCGGCGTTACTTCGCTCGATTTACCTTCCTTTTTTGCTTTTTTTTCTTGATACACTTCGTAAGCACGCTTGAGCAGCCGAATAGCCTCGGTTAACTCCTCTGGCGTTAGTTTTATCTGTCGCGATAGGACAATAGACATCGTTCCGCTTGGGTTATGCAGAAAATCTTCAAGCGTTCTTCCGAATCTGCGAGGAACATCTTCCGCCGCGATCGCAAGATCGGGCCCGATTTTTGTTGCAGAAACAATTCCGAAACTCGAAACGTCGTGACAAACAAAGCATGTTTTTTCAACAAAAAACCTACCGTCGCCTTCAAGCATAAGCTTTTCCTGCTCGAGTTCTTGCGGCGTGGGTTTATCGCTTAAAATCGCGCCGGGTAAAAGACTTGCAGGAATCTCGACATCACGCCAGCTCAACATAAGCAGAGTTAATGCCTTTGCATCGTCAGTGCTGAATCCAAATTCGGGCATC
>CAZRQJ010000242.1:0-2262 GCA_964602075.1 uncultured Planctomycetia bacterium | reverse complement strand
TATATTCTCACCGAGCAGTCCGATATCTCGCGCCTGCCTTAATGCAATAAGTAAATGTTTGATTGCTAGTGGATATTCGTTGCGCACATATATGATCCCATTTGTCGCGCCTGTCGCATAAGCGGCTATTATCATTCCCTCAATGATGCTGTGAGGATTTCCTTCAAGTACCGCGCGGTCCATATATGCGCCCGGATCGCCTTCGTCGGCGTTGCAAATAAGAACTTTACCGCGTGATCCGTCTTCGCCAGCTAAAAACTCCCACTTGAGACCGGTTGGGAATCCTGCGCCTCCTCTGCCTCTTAGTTTCGACAACTTAACTTCATCGATGATTTTTTTAGTATCCGTCTCGCTCAAAACTGACGCAAGAGCGCTGTATCCGTCAGCCTCAATGTAGTTGTAAATACGTATAGGATCTACCTTTTCGCTCATCGAGAGCAATTGTCTAAACTGGCTTTTAAAAAAGGGAATGTCTTCTTGCTTTTCAATCTTCTTGCCTGATACAGGATCTTCGTAAAGCAAACTCTCGATTACCGCGCCTTTCGATACGGCGTCGACTATTTGCTTCATTTCCGTCAAACCGACTTTTGGGTAAAAAGTTCTGTGTGGTTCAATAAGAACTGAAGGCTCCATCTCGCAAAATCCGTGACATCCAGTAACCCGAAGGTTAACTTTTTCGATCAGTTCCTTGTTAATGATTTCACGTTTTGCAACCCTAATCAGCGCGCTCGCTCCGCTTGCTTGCCCGCAAGTACCAGCGTTGATAATAATCGTCGGCGCTTCAGGATCCCTGTTCGCAAGGATCATTTCTCTTAATCTGTTTAGCCCTTCTATCGATTCGAGCCTTTCCATATTTCTAATTCCTCGATTGGAATGGTTTTCACTATAACAAGAGGGGTTATGTCTATATGTTAACGCCGTTTAGGTCGAGCCGATGTCCTTTGCAGCCACGGCGCGGGCATATCTGCGACATTCCTCCGCCGCGCACGATCATTGGAACCATCTGAACGTCGCATTCCGGGCATGCCGTCGAGCCGAGAAGTTCACTGTGACAGTGCGGGCAGAAGAAACTTGCGACGACTCCTTCAGGAACTTCATGCTGGGAATCAATCGACGAACTTCCATAAAGACTCGACATACACAGCCATCCATGCTTGTTCATGAAGGAAATCGTAACCTTTACAGCCTGATAGCCGTCTATAAGTCGGCGTGGGTCCATCAGCGAATGGTTGCATTTCGCGCACCGTACATCAAGCGGGATGACTCGATCATCTTTGCTAATATCGACCTTTTGAATCCCTTCCTTGCTTTGCTTCAGTATTTCTTTGACATCTGAAGGTTTCACTTTAGAGAAATATTGTCCATCCGCTACGACAATCGGTCCTAAAGCGCATGCGCCAAGACAGTTTACTGCTTCAAGCGTAAACTCCATATCCTGTGTCGTTTCTCCCGCTTTAACTCCAAGTTCTTTTTCAAGCGCTTGGGCAACAGCGGGGCCGCCCCTGACATGACACGCTGTGCCAAGGCAGCAAGCGATTAGATGTCTTCCGCGCGGCTTCAGACTGAATGCTCGATAAAAACTAGCTACTCCGTAGATGTCCACAAGAGACAAGCCGGTTTGCTCAGCGACTTCTCGCAGCGATTTTTCCGGTAGGTAGTTGTATCTCGACTGGATTCGCTCCAGAATCGATATAAGTCCTTCGCGTTCGCTCAAAACCTGACCAATAGATTTCTCAGCAGTTTCGATGTACATGTTTTGTCGTACCCCGGTTTGTTAAAGTCGAACTCACCGTTGGTCTATACTTAATGCCAGTGAAATGCAGCATAACATCAACAACTCGCACTAATAGAAACGCTGCTTCTAAGGCAACGGCAGTTTATCATTTTTTCTATTACTAAAGATTCTTTTCTTTGTTTCGAGCTATTGATAACCGATTCACAATAGTAGTCTTATCTTACTACGCTTTTTTCCATTTATTCACAAAAACATCGACAAGTTGCAGCGGCTGTTGTAAACTTAAGGTTCTACAAAAAAACAACCAACACGCAGATTCGGAGGTCTTTGATGTTATCCGGCTTTTCCGATTTTCTTGATAATCTCATCATTAAATTGAGCGACATAGAAGAAGGTGGCGCAATTGCTTGGTGGAATCTTGCTTTGACGGGCAAAGAAGAGTTTCAGAAGGAAACTGTTGAGTGGCAAATGAAAGCTCACGCGCTCTTTCACGATAAAGACGATTTCGGAAAAGTAAAAGCGTGGCG
>CAZRQJ010000241.1:0-2268 GCA_964602075.1 uncultured Planctomycetia bacterium | reverse complement strand
CGCCCAGGCGTTACCTGGCCTTCTGCCCTGCGGTGTCCGGACTTTCCTCAATATGATTGCTTTTCCTGTGCATAGAAATATTTTTTTTTAATGTTTTTTATTTAGACTTTGTTCCTCCAGTATCTTGCGTAGAGGGGCATTTTTTTTCGTTTTCTCAGCAGCGAGATCATAAATCAGGGCAGCCGCATCTCTCTCGCCAAAGCCTATCAATAAGTCTGCGATTCTCATCAGTAATATCGGTCGATTCTGCCAGTATGAATATTGTTCGAGATATTCCACGAGGAGTTCTTTGTGCAAACCTTTTCGTTTTAGAACGTATGCATATAGGTCGCGCTCAATTTTTCTGCGCGGATGTTTTTCGATGCTTGCCCTATGTTTCTCGAAAAAAACATCCAAATCGACAAGCGATGCACTCGATATCAACACCTCTTCCCAAACCGCTTCGAAGCAGTTCATTGCGAGCACCCCGCATAGATTATACAACATGACGATTAGCGATAAGGGCACGGATTCAGAAATCCGTCGAACCGAATTGATTTCTATATGCGTGCGGAAAAGTTTCTTGCGAAAGTGTTTGCAAGTAATTGACGAAAGGCGCATTGCTCGAACAAAAACTCGTTTTACCATTCCGCTCTCCGCATATTCGATTCATAACGACCTTGTTTGGTATTATCATCGGACTCGCGATTAAGCAAACAGGTTTCGCAATGTGATTAATCGCGGGAGTTCGTTTAATTTCAAGGGACATTAATGACGTTTGGCAAAGCTAACGAGCAAGAAGACGAAATGCTGCACCCTGCGGCGACGCGCCTATTGAAGCCGTTCGTCGAGTTTGCGCGCATCGAAGCGTCAGGGGGTATTCTACTTCTTATAAGCGCTGTCGTGGCGATGATTTGGGCGAATTCGGCTTTCGCAGAATCCTACTTTTCGTTGTGGCACTATAAAATCACTATTGGATTCGGTTCATTAAACGAAAGCAACCCTTTCTTCCTCTCAAAAGATTTGGGACACTGGATAAACGACGGACTGATGGTTATATTTTTCTTCGTCGTTGGTCTCGAAATCAAGCGCGAGTTCAAAGTTGGAGAACTTTCGACTATTAAAGGCGCGGCATTCCCGATTGCGGCGGCGCTTGGTGGAATGGTCGTTCCAGCTTCGATCTACTACGCTCTTAACGCAGGCGGCGACGGCGCGCACGGATGGGGAATACCAATGGCGACGGACATAGCATTCGCGCTCGGTGTGATGTCGCTTTTGGGCAAAGCCGTCCCGGTTTCGCTAAAAATGTTTCTCGCCGCGCTCGCAATCGCGGACGACATAGGCGCTGTGCTTGTTATCGCTGTTTTCTATACTGAAAAACTAGCCTTGTCTTCCTTATTAATCGGTGGAATCGCGCTTGCCCTACTAATTCTCGCAAACAAACTCGGCAACCGCAATCTCGTCGTCTATACCTTGCTCGGTATAGTAGTTTGGTTCGCATTCTTAAAAAGCGGAGTTCACGCAACAATCGCAGGCGTGCTTGTCGCGATGTGCATCCCTGCGCGATCGAAACTCGATTCTTCAGCATTCATTGAGAAAACTAAGTCGTTTTTGGATTCCTTCAAAGCAGCATCGAAACAAGGACTGACACTGTTGTCGAACGAAGCCCAACATCACGCTGTTATGAGTCTTGAACATGCTTGCGAGCGCGCCGGTTCGCCTCTCCAACGCATGGAACACATTCTGCACCCTTGGGTTACGTTTCTGATTATGCCTATATTTGCGCTCGCGAACGCTGGAGTCGCGCTCGGCGGCGTGGGGGTAGGCGCGCTGTCGCATCCCATAACTCTCGGTATTTTTCTCGGACTCGTAGTCGGTAAGCAGATAGGAGTTACGTTGTTCGCATGGCTCGCCGTTAAACTGGGTATCGCATCGCTTCCAACGGGCGTTAGCTGGCTCAAGGTTTATGCGACGAGTTGGTTATGCGGAATTGGATTCACAATGTCGCTCTTTATAAGCGGGTTAGCGTTCGACGTACCCGAACTCTCGTCGTTCGCTAAAATCGGCATTCTACTCGCATCGCTCATAAGCGGCGTCGTTGGCTTCGCGCTTCTCAAAGTCGGTGTTGCAAGATTTGAGAAAGTGAGCAAAGTATAACTCATCCTAATTGCAGAATTGGATAATGTGCAGTTACGACTGGCTGCAAATCGGGTATAATTAATCCGATGGGTTGGCGCGGAGAATATATTCTGTTTCTGGTGGGCGCTTTCGGCTCATATACAAACCGAA
>CAZRQJ010000240.1:0-2283 GCA_964602075.1 uncultured Planctomycetia bacterium | reverse complement strand
ACAACCAACTTTCAGAGTTCTATCCGTATCGTTATTTTGCATCCGAAGGATTTCTCCCAGGTTATAATTTTACGCGATTACCTTTGAGAACATTCATAGAAACCGACGATGGTGGTATCTATATCTCACGACCTCGCTTTATCGCACTGCGTGAGTTCGGTCCAAGGAACGTAGTGTACCACAATGGCTCGAAGTATCGAATCAAGCAAATGATTGTGACCGATGCTGAAAATACAATGCGAAGCGCAAAAGTTGCGATCCCATCCGGTTACATACTAATGGATGAAGAGTACAATTTTGAGGTTTGTCCATTTACACATACTAATCTGACATCTGATACTACGCGCGAATTGTATACAGATCTCCTCCCGATGGCAGAAACACGAACAGAAGAAGTTGAACGTATCTCTTGTGAGGAAGAAGAACGCATCTCGACCGGTTTTGACATCCGTACATATTTCCGTATGCCAGCCGGTGTGAAAGATATTCCAGAATTACAGCTTCGCAGCGATGGTGTGCTTCTTCTCAGAGTTCAATATCTTGCCACCGCATCATTGATTCAGATTAACCATAAGTGGCGTAAGACTCATGAACAAGGTCATCTCATGGGAATGAAGACAGGGTTATTCAAGCCCGAAAAAGTTCTGGAAGGTGAATCAAAGGAAGTAAATAAGCGGATTCGTCTTTTCACAAACGATACTGCCGATGCATTATATATTCATCCTATCAAAGCATTAAATCTGAATCCCGAAGGCGTAATTACTCTTCAATACGCATTAAAGAGAGCAATCGAAAATGTCTTTCAGGTTGAACAACGGGAACTGGGTGTTGAAACCATGGGCGATCCTGAACATCCAAACATTCTTATCTATGAAGCTGCTGAAGGCAGTCTCGGAGTGCTGTCTCAATTGGTAACAGATGTTGAAAAATTTCATCAGGTTGTGCGTAGCGCTTACGCAACATGTTATTTTAAGGATGGAGTTGATCTCAACCCCGAAAAAGGTCCTGCGACTTACGACGATCTTCTCAGTTATTTTAACCAGCGGAATCATGCAGTCATCAACCGTTATGAGATTAAGGAAGCATTGGAAAAGCTATTGGTATGCGAAGCGCAAATCAATTCCACCGGTGGCAAGGAAGATTATGATGGGCAATACAAGTTGCTGGAAAGCAAACGGGATCCGAGCTCGGCGACAGAAGCGAAGTTTCTTAAATATCTGTATGAACACAACCTACGTCTTCCCGATACGGCTCAACATCGTATCCAGGGGTATTATGTCCAACCCGATTTCTTCTATACCCCGAATATCTGTGTTTTTATTGACGGAAGTGTCCATGATGATGTTGCATTAAAAACAGATGATAAAGAAAAGCGTGATATGCTCAAGCAAGCGGGATATCAAGTGCTGGTTTGGTCCTATAAAGATTCTCTCGACGAGTTTGTTGCAAAACGTCCCGATATATTTTACAAGGTGAAGTAAGACCATGGAATTTAAACCGGGATCACTTGTACGAGCGAGAGAAAGAGATTGGATTGTCTTACCATCCAACGACCCGAATCTCATGTTGCTTAAACCTCTTGGAGGTTCGGAGGATGAACTAACAGGTATTTATTTGCCTATCCATTCTACATACGATAAAATAGGTTCAACTAAATTTCCGCCACCCAAAGCAAACGATCTATCTGACTTCGCTACGGCTAAGTTACTTTTCGATGCTTGTCGACTTTCGTTCCGCAATTCAGCAGGACCTTTCCGTTCCCTTGCGCGTTTGTCGTTCAGACCTCGGTCATATCAAATTGTTCCGCTCATCATGGCATTAAAACAAGATGTTGTTCGTCTTCTGATTGCTGATGACGTTGGCATAGGGAAAACAATCGAAGCGGGATTGGTCATCCGTGAATTGTTAGACCGTGGAGAAATAAAACGATTTGCGGTGGTCTGCCTTCCTCATCTTTGCGATCAATGGCAGGAAGAACTTGTTAGCAAATTCGGTATAGAAGCTGAAATTATTCGTTCAAGTACAGCCGCTCGTTTGGATAGGAGAATTCGTGGTGATCATAGTCCATTTAAGTATTTTCCGTTTCAGGTCATTTCTATTGACTATGTCAAATTTGGTAAGCATAAATCTATTTTTCTAAACGACTGCCCAGAGCTCATAGTTGTTGATGAGGTCCATACATGCGCTAAACCAACCGGTGCAAGTATTTCACAACAACAACGTTATCATCTCATTCACGATGTTGCTGCAAAGCAAAATCAAAATCTGGTACTACTCACGGCA
>CAZRQJ010000239.1:0-2315 GCA_964602075.1 uncultured Planctomycetia bacterium | reverse complement strand
CATCGCCAACATCAACGATACCGTTCGAGATTACAAGCGTTGGCGTAGGCGGAAAACTGATCCTTATTGTCTCAAGGACTTCACTTAGTGAATAAGCTTTTACGCAGACGATAATCGCATCTGGATTCGGAACGAGACAAGCAACCTGTTCAATGTCGTTCATTATTCCAGTCTCAATGTTAGCTATTCTCGGCATTGTTTGCGGTTTCGGCTCATCACAAATTGCTTGCTTATCTTCTTTTCTTTCATTATCCGCACGTTCAAGCAACAATCCGTCTCGCATAATATCAATACGTGTGGCTTCGTTTCTAACAACCCAAAGTACCCGTAAAATACGCTCAATATCTGGTATGTTGTAACGACATGTTAAATCGACCGATAACAAGCGACCGATTGCGCCGGCGCCCACGAGTACAACATCGATTGCGTCGCGCATGTTCATCGCTCCGTAGCGATAAGCATTGTTTTTTTGGTTATGCTCCACTCGTCGTACTTCCTCGCTCTATTACACTTAACGCAATAGTTTACCTCTCGTGCCAATACCAATCGATCGACTCTGATATTATCTCCCTGCTTACTCCCACGCATGCGACGTGATCGGGAAGGCTTTTTATAAACAGTGCGCCATATTGCTTTTTGATAATGCGAGTATCGAGCACGAAAACGCATCCTCGATCAGTTTTGGAGCGTATGAGACGACCGAAACCTTGTGCAAAACGCATCGCAGCTTGCGGAACGCTGTATTCGAAAAAGTCGCTGCCGCCGCGCTCTCTTATCGCAGCCGCTCGCGCTTTGAGCACCGGATCGTTAAAATTAGCGAACGGCAAGCGCGTCAGCACGACCGCTCGCAACGCTTCACCCGGCATGTCGAAACCTTCCCAGAAACTGCGCACGCCGAATAGTATTATTCCCGATTCCTTTCGCATCCGCTCGGCGAGCGCTTCACGGGTGCCGTCCTTGCCCTGACAAAGAACTTTGAGCGTCTTGCCAACCTTCTTCTTGATTCTACGGTTAACCTCCTCAAGGTCGTTGTAGCTGTTGAATAAAACGAGCGCGCCTCCGTGAAATCCGACGAGTATTTCGTTCACTGCGCCGCTTATCGCCGCGTAATACGCCTCCATCGATGAATAATCGGGCTCTGGTATGTCGCTCGGTATCACAACTCGCGCCTGCCTGGCGATATCGAACGGCGTATATAGGCGGACACAGTCGAGCGCACTGTCGTTCATACCGCTCATCCCAAGCCGAGATGTCACGAATCCGAACTCGCCGCCGGCGGTCAGAGTCGCGCTTGTCATTATCACTGACGATCGCGAATCTAAAAAGCGTCTGAATATACCCCCAATTTCAAGCGGGCATACGTACATTCTGAACGTAACCCCTTCGCGAGACGCCGACAGCTTCGCCCAGCGGATCATATCGCTGCGATTGCTCATCAATCCGTCGAGCGTGTATTGCGTGTTCCATGTGTCCTGCAAAACAAGGTTCAATTCGGACTGAAACGAATCGTCGTCGATGTAAACCTCGCTCCTTTCCTTAACTACGGGATCAGTCACTAACTTTACATATCTCGCTATTTCCGCGAAATGGTCGCGCGCTCGTTCAAGTATTTCAACCACGAATTCAACAGGCTTAGCGTCCTTCGATTCAGGGTTTGATATTGATAGATCGAGGCTTTTATTGGAGTTCAGGCTGTTAGCAGTCCATCTGTCCAGTTCGCGCTTTAGCTCTACCCACTTCGTCATTAGTTCTTTGAGTATGCGGCGGCCGATGCGGGCATCGTCAAGAGCCGCTCGCGCCCCTTCGTCGTCGTCTATACCGTCGTCGACTGCATGCCGATCGTACGCCGCTTTACCGCTATCGTCTAACGCTGACACAAGTAAACTGTGATCGACGATTCGCAGCAGGTTGTTCGTGTAGTCGATCATCCCCTGCCCCGTTAGCTCGGTCGTGAATTGGCTTGTTATGACGTCTTCCAAGTTGTGCGCTTCGTCGAGTATGAAATGGTTCACCTTCGATAAAACAGTTTCGGTCTCGTCGTTCTCCGCTGAAAATAACCTAAACAACAGCGCATGATTCATTACGACAAGATTCGAGTCCATCGCGTTATCGCGCGCCTTATAGAACCAGCAATTGTCGAAAAACCTGCATTTACGGCGCAAACAAGTCCCCCCGCCGCAGTCTACCGCAGAAAACATGCGGGAAATGTGTGGTTGTAGCGCGTTTTCGGGTAGCGCTAGTTCGTCCATATCGCCCGTTTCCGTCTGCGCCACCAGAAATCCCAACCGAATAATCGCCTCGGAAACCGATTCGCC
>CAZRQJ010000238.1:0-2366 GCA_964602075.1 uncultured Planctomycetia bacterium | reverse complement strand
CAGGCGACCTTCATCTCGTCGAAACGCGTGATGTCGACGGGCTCGATCCCCTCCTGCTCGCAGTAGTCGAGGTAACGCCGGTACATTGTGCGCCAATCCTCGATCGCGATCATGTCGCCCTGCTCGTCGATGAACTCGAGCGCGCGTGGGAGCGCGCCTTCCGCGCATACGTGCGCCGCAGCGTTAAGTGCATCTTCACCACTTGCAAAGTGTGCAAGTATTGTCGCTGTGAACTTCGGCATAGGCAGAACCTTGACGACCGCTTCGGTTATCAAAGCGAGCATGCCTTCACTGCCGCAGATGAGTCTTGTCAAATCAAATCCGACAACGCTTTTATGCGCCCGACTGCCCGTATGAATCACAGTTCCGTCCGCTAAAACACATGTCAGTGCGAGCACGCTGTCACGGGTCACGCCATACTTAACCGCGCGCATTCCACCCGCGTTTTCAGCTATGTTACCTCCGATGGTTGAGTAAGCGCTTGAACCCGGATCGGGAGCGTAGAACATACCAAGTGGTGCCAGTGCAGCTTGCAGGTCATCAACGAGTACGCCCGGCTGTAAAATCGCAATGCCGTTAACGGGGTCAATAGTCACAACTTTGTTCATCCGCAGGAAGTCGATTACGATTCCGCCGTTGATCGGCACGCTTCCGCCTGTCAGTCCCGACGCCGCGCCGCGCGCTGTAACGGGTGCGTCGCTCGCGCTCGCCACCTGCATTATCGCTGCGACTTCATCAGTCGATTCGGGCTGGCAGACTACATCGGGAATGCCGCGTAAACGCGACGCGTCGTACGAGTGCGTCACCTTAATTTCAGCCGATGTAAGCACGCGTTCGCGCGGCAACACACGCAACAACTCTTTAACGACAGTTCGATAATCGGCGTTAGGCATAGCTTGATTATATCGCTTTCTCTAATTTAAGTTTGCTATGAGTCAACTCAAGTTTATAGCATGGCACAATCTATATGCGATGTGCGCTCGTGACAAGGGTATAATTCATGCGAGTCGGTTCGGCTCAATTATTTTTGGTTTGTTTGCAAGTCGAAGTCTTTTTTTGCTTCAACGATCAATTTTAATCGAACGGATGTATGAATGTGAAGTCAGCTCTTACTACTCCAGTGGCACTTTATTTAGCTTTAAGTCTAATCGTTGCGGTTGCGCATTTCGCTCCGTGCGAATCGGCATGGGCTACAACTTGGAACGAAGACAGTCTTTCACAGAAAGAACTATTGCACAAATACGGCGGTAAGTCTGACGAGATAAGCATTTACGAAGCGCGCAGCTTGATGCTTAATCTAGTTAACCGCAATCGTTACGACAAGGAGCGAGCGGGTGAATTAAAAATGGACGAGCTTGCATGCGCTGTCGCTCAAGCGCATGCCGACGAGATGGCGACTTATCGCTATCTTGGACATTATAATCAAGCCGGATGGAAAGCCCCGGAGCGTTTTAACGCTGCAGGTGGCACCGACATGGTGATCGAAAACGTTAGCTATTGGGAAGTGGAGAACTTTGAAGCATACATAACCCCACAGATGATTCAGGATTTTCAAACGAGATGGATGAAAAGTCAAGGTCATTACAGAGCAATCATGACACCGGAAGCGACATCGTTCGGATTCGGAGTATCGCTTGTCAGACATGGAAAAATTAGCGTGCTCGCCGCCGTTCAACTTTTCGTCGTGGATAAAAGCGATTTTCGGCTGATTACAGGACGAATAAAAAGGATAAATGGCAAACCTACCAGAATAGAAGTAAGCGGAAGACTATTTCAAAAAGTCGAGTTCTTCTACGCTGCCGTCGGTGTCGAGCCTTTGCCGACTCCAAAAACTTCAGAGTGGCTTAACTCCAATCTTGCGCCTTACGACACGCCTGAACCTTTCGCAGGTTATCTCGAACAAATCGCTGAAGGCCGTCAACGATTAAAAGGGCTTTCTACATACTACTCATTCTCGGTGGGGTCAGATAATCGCTCGGTCACTGGAGTGGTTACGCTAGATGACGGAAAAGAAAACAGCGGACTTTATTACGTTTACGTTTTTGTGCGCGACAAGGACGGCACCGTGTATCCAGTTATGCTTCAAACAGTCGAAGTTGTATAGAATCGAATAACGACCAATGACAAATTGAACGATTGCTATTCAGATTCTATGACTTTACTTTCAGGTATCGCTCTGTTCAAAACGACATCATCCTTCTCTAACAAACCATCGCGAAAACGTAAAATGCGCTTTGCCTGTTTGCCAATGTCTTCCTCATGCGTAACTAGTATTATTGATATACCGCTCTCGTTCAACTCATGAAAGACCTGTATAATTTGGTCTCCCGCTTTTGTGTCTAGGTTGCCAGTAGGCTCGTCCGCAA
>CAZRQJ010000237.1:0-2407 GCA_964602075.1 uncultured Planctomycetia bacterium | reverse complement strand
AAATTAATTAAGTTGAATTAAACGCAATGTTACCATTACAGGTTTCTGTGGGGTGATTTATGAGAAAGGCATTAACTTTTATTGAAGGTGGGTTTGATAGGATTCGTAAGCGACTCCTGATGGATCTACGCTTACTTTCAACTGAAGAGCTCAACTTCGTCGCAGCAACCGGCTTGCATTCCCCGATTCGGTTATTTCTACACCTAGTTCAAGTAGAAGAATTCTGGCTGAAGAGCACGTTGTTAGCAGAACCTTGCGAACCAGGAATTGCAATAGATTGGCGAGATCCAACAATTGACCTCGATTTAGAGTCCGTTATCAACTATTCAATCAAAGTTCGCTCGTGTTTCTTTGACTATCTTGAAAGTTTGACTGACGAAGATTTAGAAAACATGGTCGAGATGGAAGAAACAGGAAAGAAGGAGCAAATCGGCTGGGTTATCTATCATATTCTCGAACATGAGTGTATTCATGCCGGTCAAATTAGGTTGATTGCAAAACTTGTGGGTAAAGAACTGCCTTTCGGTCCATTGCTTTTTAACCGTTGATTAAACAATGAAAAAACGTCTCACATTGAACTTTAAGCGGTCTGTAACGTGTTTCGCAATAGAATTACAAAGATCAATGCAGAACTCTTACCTTAAACACCAAGTACACCGATACTTGTTAAAAGCAGTTCCAGCGGCTTTACTCGTTGTTAGCGCATTATTTTGCACATCCTGTTTAGATAGCTACGAAGAAGCAAGAGCGCAAATCAAGAACGGAAATAATCCAAACTCGCTTAGTTCAGGTGAAAATCACAACAGATTGCTCGATGCGCCACTGGATTTAGGAGAGGAGCGCTTTTTTGTATATGATGGTAACGAGATCGCTTTACTCGATGCTTCGACCGGGACAGAGATTTGGACCCATAACTTCGGTGAGCCAATTTATCCTTTTTTAATTCGCAATACATCATCAAAATCCAACGTCATACTTACGTGGATAAACGAATATGGAATACCCAATGTCGTTATACTCGACTCGCACGACAGACTTCTTTACAGAGCAAGTGACGCAATAATCTCGGCAGAATACGATGGCATTTTAATTGTCGAAGCTATTGCTAAACAGGGACCTGAAGGCATCAACGTGTATTCCACTGAAATTATTGACGCAGTAACTGGGCGGATAATCGAGAGTTATGACCTTCTATCGCCACAATCACAATCTGCTGCTGATTTGACTAATTACAGTTTTTCCGAATCAAACTCGCCTGTCGTGTCGCTGAATGAGCTTATCGTTATGTCGGGACCTGCGAGCAAGAGCAATCTTGATAACTACGGAAATACGGACTGTGAAACTATTGTCAAATACAACCTGAAAACTCTCAAAGAGATATTCAATATCAGACTCAACAAGGAATATGGATCACCGTTTGAGCTGGTATATGAATCGCAAGAGTTTACAATCTTCCATTATTCCATTGAACAAACAAATGAAAGGCTGGTTTGCATAGACAACGCAGGCAAAACGCTTTGGACGCATACAATTGACGGACAGATTGTGAGACCAGCTTTACTCCCTTATTCAAGCGGCTCTAATAAATACGTTACCGCAGATGATGAAGAACAAAACATCTTCGCATTTTATGCGGTGCATGAATTAGCAGCACCTACCGTTACGATTATCGAGTTATCTAAAGGCTCGATAAGAAGTATAATTGAAGTAGATACGGAAAGTCGTTTTGCTACATCTATGGAGTTTTCCCAAAAAGAGCTTACAATCAATTTGCAGCACGGAATGTCCGCCATAAAGGTTGACATACCGAATGGGACTTTAGCCGCAACAGCACCCACTGAACTTCCATTGAATACTAAACGAACGGAATGGACTCCTTATATCTGGAAAGATGTAACCTCCGATTCTCAAATAGAAATCTCAAAAGGACGCTTAGCCCTCACATCCCCGAAAACTAGCTCGTCGATTAATGTTCCATTTCCAATGGACTCAAAGCCAGTTGTTGTTGGTCTATATGGAAATCCGCCTCGATATCTGCTGATGTCGTTTGTAGATGCGGAGCTGAAGCAGAACATTGTTCCAATTGAAAGCCGAGTATTAGTTGATTTCAAGACTAAAAAAATATTGGTTGGAGATATTTTTGACAGCAACAGTAAGCTGTTTTACGGAAGTAATATGTTTGTTGTGACAAACACGACGATTTATCGAATTAGTAACGACGGCAAGATAAATGCCATAACGAAACTAGACGCTAAGTAATCCGAGCAATCCCTGATTGTCGCGCGACATGTTTGAATTATGCGCGGTGATATAATCTCTGCGATGAAACCATTATTCACTAGCGAAGAGATGACGGAACTCGACCGTTACACAACTTTAGACTTAGGTGTTCCCGCAGAGCACTTAA
>CAZRQJ010000236.1:0-2410 GCA_964602075.1 uncultured Planctomycetia bacterium | reverse complement strand
TTGCGAATGCGTTGCTGAAGCTTACCCTCTGTTTTCAAATAGAGATATATAGCACCGTGCATCATGAATATCGATAGTGTGAAAAGTCCTACTAGAATTGGGAATGCACCGAGCAAATCGAACATAGTTCCTTCAAATTCAAAGTTCTGTCCTATTGGAAGCCCTAACATCACGTTTCCGATCGCAACACCGAAAAGTACTGATGCCAGAACACTTGATATTGTGAACGATCTGTCGAAAAACTCACGCCATTGGGGGGACGTTTCCTTACTTCTGAATTCCATCGCAACAGCTCTAAAAATCAAACAGAATAAAAGAACCATAAATGGCAGGTAAAATCCGCTGAACGCAGTTGCATATGCTTCGGGAAATGCTGCAAACAGCGCGCCACCAAACGTAACGAGCCAGACTTCATTCCCGTTCCATACCGGTCCGATTGCATTCATAAACACTCTGCGTTCATTATCGCCTTTAGCAAACAAGTGAAGCGCACCGACTCCTAAATCGAAGCCGTCAAGAATCGCGTATCCAGTTAGCAATACGCCAAACAGAACGAACCATGTTTGATTGAGCCACATTGTGCTAGGATCTATCGTCATTAATTAACCCCCCCTTCTTTGAGCTTCTCATTAGCGCGTCGAGCCTTTCTCTTTGCCTTTTTTGACATATAACCGGGAACTGTCGGCGATATGTAAGGCACCCTTCCGTCACCAACCAGCACATTCGGCCCCCCCTTGATACGACGGTCGAGCACATACAAGTACAGAAGCGTCAACATTGCATAAATCAAAACAAAAATGACAAGCGAAATTAAAACATCTCCCGCAGCTAACGATGGCGAAACAGAGTCCGATGTTCGCAGAAGTTTATATACAGTCCATGGCTGTCTGCCCACTTCAGTTGCAATCCATCCGAGTTGAATCGTGATATATGGAGCGATCACACTCCACATCAATACCTTCAGCATCCATCTCGTTTCAAACAGCGTTTTTCGACAAAACAGAAATGTCGCAAACGCAGTTACGCCGATAAAGAACATACTGAATATGACCATTATGTGAAACGCATAAAACGGAAGCGCTACCGGCGGTAATTCATCTTTTGGAAAATCGTTCAACCCTTGAATTTCTGCGTTGACGTCTCCCTTCGCTAGAAACGACAGCAATCCCGGAATTGCTATCGCGCCCCGCAACTTCTGATTTTTCTCGTCAGGAAATCCCCATAAAGACAGTGGCGCATTCGTTGTTGTCTCCCACAAACCTTCGAATGCAGCAAGTTTCGCAGGCTGATGCTCACCAACTAGTTGTGCGTGACGATGTCCTACAATCGGTAAGAGGAGAGCGGAGATGAGCGCCATAAAAAGCGCAATGGTCAAGCCGCGTTTAGCGAAATCAACGTGTTTACTCTTTAGCAGGTAATACGCGCTGATGCTCATTACGACGAATCCAGCAAGGAGAAACGATGCAAGCAACACATGCGACAAGCGAACCATACTTGAAGGATTGAAAACAACCGCCCAAAAATCGGTAATTTCTGCACGTGTTCGCACTATACCGTTGATTGTTTCACTTACAATTTGATAACCGACTGGCGTATGTTGCCACGAGTTTGCGACGAGTATCCAAAAAGCGGAGAATATAGAGCCAAAACACACCATACAGGTCGCAAAGAAGTGTACTTTCTTCGACACCCTGTCCCAACCGAAGACGAGCACAGCAAGAAATCCCGATTCCAAGAAAAATGCAAAAATGCCTTCCGCCGCTAGCACGCTGCCGAAAATGTCGCCAACATATCGTGAATAAGAACTCCAGTTTGTACCGAACTGAAACTCCATAACTATTCCGCTCGCAACGCCTACGCCGAAAGTCAAGGCGAATATCTTTACCCAGAACTTTGTAAGCGTCTCATATACCTTGTCGCCTGTTTTCAGGTACAATCCTTCCATAATAACGAGCAGTAGTCCAAGCCCGATGGTTAGAGGCGGAAAAAGGAAATGGAACGCAATTGTAAAGGCGAATTGAAACCTAGAAAGTAACAGAGCATCTATCTCCATAAAACACCCCAATCAATAGATAGCAACAATTCGACATTCAAGAGGAACTAGAATTTAGCATGGAAAAACCGAATTATTAACAAAAAAATCGTATGCGCGAAATAGAGCGCGACTTGCATTGAGTAATTAGCCTTATCATGGCGGCTTAAGCGGCGATTTTTAAGCGAGTGAGAGTGAATGTCTGTCCTAATCAAACAAGCGGTTTAGCTTACAGCCCTATGCGTTCGGAGTAAACGTGACCGATTTCCACAATAGCGGAACGCAAGATACTGCTCTTTTTACACTAAAAGACGGTTGAATTGCATAAAATAGTGTGCGAACACACGCTTGAAACTGAATGCGACAGTAAACAATTGA
>CAZRQJ010000235.1:1254-2453 GCA_964602075.1 uncultured Planctomycetia bacterium | reverse complement strand
CTTTGAAATCCGTAAAAAGGTAATACATCATCAAAATCGGGTTGGGATCGGAATTGTTGTCAGTGTCGAGATCGGAAATCAAGTAGTCAACGAGCAGTTCGGTATCAACCTTGTTAGCTTGGGTAATAAACTCCTCGGTGAGAAAAAAACCTGTATTTGAGTGCATAGCACGTACAAAAAATTGAGCTGGCATGCAGGCGCGATACTCCGGCACAGGCATAAAGCTAAACGAAAATTGTCCGCCGCGGCGGTTACGTAATTCACCCATCGTTGGATTATACCCTTCACAATCGATATTTTCAAAAGAATGTCTTTATCACAGAAATACATAGCGGCTTGGTTCAGCGATCATAATTGTATCCGCGTGTATAAGTTCGACGCTTTGCGCTTATTTGAGCGAACCAATCTTTTCATCAAGCCTGCACTCATGCGCTTCTTTCGTTTCCTTGCGCATAAGATAGCGTTTCATCGAGTCTTCTTCGTATCTTTTGAACGCTGCTTGGCGTTGCATTAGAAGTTCAAAATCCACATCGTGTCCGTTAAAGTCAGGACCGTCCACGCAGACAAACTTAGTAACACCGCCAACGCTTATGCGGCATGCTCCGCACATTCCCGTACCGTCAACCATAATAGCGTTGAGACTTACCCAGCAAGGAGTTTCGTAGCGTTTTGTCATTTCAGACACGAACTTCATCATAATCACGGGACCGCAAGCGAATACGACGTCGGCGCGCCCTGTTTTCAGCAGGTCTTCGAGCGGCATCGTTACGACGCCTTTTATGCCTTCGCTTCCATCATCGGTTGTAACGATAAACTCGTCGGAATAGCGAATCATCTCGTCCTTGAGCAGCAGAAGGTTGCTCGTGCGCGAACCCTGAATCGTTATCACATGGTTACCCGCTTCTTTGAGTGCGCGAGTTATCGGATAGAGTTCCGCCGTACCGAGACCGCCTGCTACAACAACAGCGTTTCCGAAATTTTCGATGTGAGTTGCTATGCCGAGCGGACCTACGAGATCGAGAATCGTATCGCCGACTTGCTTTTCTCCGAGTTCGTATGTGCTGCGTCCGACTTTTTGGAAAATTAACGTAATGAGCCCGTTTTCTGGATCGGGATCGGCAATTGTTAGTGGAATTCGCTCGCCCTTATCGTCTATGCGAAAGATAATGAATTGACCGGGTTTGGCGGCTTCGGCGATC
>CAZRQJ010000235.1:0-1199 GCA_964602075.1 uncultured Planctomycetia bacterium | reverse complement strand
CAACTATTTCGTAAGGCATTTTCACTCCTCAATGTCGCGGCTAATCTCCGCAAGTATCGTTATAAACCTTCTCTTACAATAGCGCTCATCGCCTTAAATTTCGGATTGTCTTTCGTTCGAGTCCATTCGAAACTCAAGCTCTCAAAATTCGAAATGACGGCACCACACTGTCGAAAACGCGCAATCGCGATGTTGTGATATCGCTCAAAGCGACTGCCTGTGCAGTCTTCGAGCACGACGACTCTATAATCCTGTTTCAGAAGTTCGAGAACTGTTTGTTGAACGCACACCTGCGTTTCGATACCGACGACGATTACATCGACAGGTCGCGACGTACTACCCTCACGAGTAGAACGCACTTCGTTTGCGAGTTCACGGATAATCTCGTTAAATCCCGGCTCACCGCAGCAACCGAAATAGTTCTTAACGAAAAACTGCTTATGCGTAGCGAGCGCGTCAAACACTGTACGCACTTCCGAAACCGTTTCGCCGAGTCCTTTCGGGTATTGCTCTGTGAGAACTACAGGTACTCTGTATAGATCGGCAAGTTTCATGGCTTTGTTGATGTATTGGGCAAGCTGCTCTGTGTTATACGCCATGCGGAAGATTTTACCCTGCGGGTCGATAACGAGCAGGATCGCATTGTCCGCGTCGCATAAATTAAGCAGATTTCGATCGCACATTAAAAACTCCATTTCCTTGATATCGCGCCTTGTCAGTAGAACCACGTATAGAGAGGTTTCTACGTGACAATCGCACAAATTATAGCATCGCGAGGCAAATGGAGTTTAGCAAAATTTGTTTTTTTACAACTACAACAAGTTCACAAGACAACCAATATGATAAGAACGAACAAAGCGTCACTCATGCATTATATTAAAACGGAGCGTGATATAGAATCCGCGCAACGAGATATCTTACTTGCAATTCTTACGTCAGCGCAGGAATAATTAGCTTAGAGCTTGCGGGTTTGGCATCGGCAGATGGATGGCAGTCGTTTAATCAGATTAGCAATATTAGATTCGAGCCGTGACGGGACGCAGAAAGAACGGCTATGACGATTGTGAATTAAGGCGTAATTAGACTCAATTAGCGTCCACTTTTTTTTCTATGAAAGGCACACCGTTGCCTACTATAGCATGCCGAGTCCTGTTAGATAGGATAAATAAATTATGTTGCGCTCAAATTTCAAACGTATT
>CAZRQJ010000234.1:0-2504 GCA_964602075.1 uncultured Planctomycetia bacterium | reverse complement strand
GGTCGTAGGCGCGCCCGCACATGCCGTAATTCCCCGCCCCGAAACTGCCGCCGACGATGACCGTGAATTTCGGCACGTTCGCGCAGGCGACAGCGTGCACCATCTTCGCGCCGTCTTTGGCGATGCCGCCGTGCTCCGCCTGCCGTCCGACCATGTAACCCGTGATGTTCTGCAAAAACAAAAGCGGGATGCCGCGCTCGCAGCACATGTCGATAAAATGCGTCGCTTTGAGCGCTGATTCGCTGAAAAGCACGCCGTTGTTGCCAAGAATGCCGACCGGATAGCCCCAGATGTGCGCAAACCCACAGATAACCGTCGTCGCATACGCTGCCTTGAACTCGTGAAAGTCGCTTGCGTCAACGATGCGTGCGATTATCTCACGCACGTCGTAGCTCTTGCTGAAACTGCGTGAAACGACACCGTAAAGCTCGTCTGCGTCGTATATCGGCTCCTCGACTTCACGCGTGCGGAACGGCTTGAATTTCGGGCGGTGCAGGTTTTTAATGATGTCGCGCAGGATGCGTATAGCGTCGTCGTCGTTTTCGGCAATATGGTCGGATACGCCGCTGATTTTGCAGTGAACGTCCGCACCGCCAAGCTCCTCCGCCGTAATCTCTTCTCCCGTCGCCGCTTTAACGAGAGGAGGACCGCCGAGGAAAATCGTGGCAATTCCCTTAACCATAATCGTTTCGTCGCTCATCGCGGGGACGTACGCGCCGCCAGCTGTGCAGCTTCCCATAACCGCGCTAATCTGCGGTATGTTCATTTTCGACAGAACAGCTTGATTATAGAAAATGCGCCCGAAATGGAATCTGTCGGGAAAAACTTCAGCCTGAAGCGGGAGAAACGCTCCACCGCTGTCGACAAGGTAAACACACGGCAGGTTGTTCTCAATCGCGATTTCCTGCGCTCGAACATGTTTGCGCACGGTTATCGGATAGTACGTGCCGCCTTTCACCGTTGCGTTGTTTGCGACAATCATGCACTCGACGCCTTCTATTCGCCCGACTCCAGTGACTAGTCCGGAACCCGGCGCGTCGTTGTCGTACATGTCCCAAGCCGCGAGCTGCATCAGTTCAAGAAACGGCGTGCCGGGGTCTATCAGCCGCTCGATTCTGTCCCAGACGTATAGCTTGCCCTGTTCGAGGTGACGAGCGAGCGCGGAATCCGGTCCGCCTTTGCGAACGAGCGCTACTCGTTCACGAAGCTCACGCACGAGACCGGATTGATATTCGTAGTTGAGCTTGTATTCTTCGCTCGATTTATTAACGCGTGTAGGTAGAATCGCCATAGAATTCCCCAAAGAGTCAGCTTGCGCCGCGGATCGCGGCAGTTAATTATAGCGAAGCGATCCGCTCGAATAGCGAAATCGGCGCGAGAAGTGGTAAAACGTTGTTGCGGGCGACCGCAAATCACATATCAGCGTGGTGCGTTATGCGTGAAGTTATTGACGGATTGTTCGTTGGCGGCAAGGAATCGCCCGAACTTATGGACGAATCGGAGGAGCTTTCGATCGTTCACGTTTGCGACGATGCGGCGTTCACTAACATAGCTCGTTCCGAAGGGAATACGGATAAGAATACGAAATTTGTGAAAACGACGTCGAAACTTATTCTTAAGCTCACAAACGACGAATCGCCGAATGCGTACGAAATCGGCTTGTTCAAAGAAGCGCTGGCTTTTATAGACGCCAAACTTGCGATCGAACACAATATATTGCTTTACGGCGATAGCGGTAAATCGCGCGCTCCGTCCATCGCTATGATTTACATCGCGTCGAAAGGACTAATCGCAAAGGACTCGTATGAGAAAGCGGAAGCGGTTTTCAAGAAGAAGCACTACGAGAAATACGAACCAGCGAGCGGTCTGGGCGAATTCATTAAAGCGAACTGGACGGAGTTGGTCGGGTAAAAACTGATAGCTCTTCTAAGAGTACTCACGCTCAAACAAGCCAGCCCGTAAATTCGAATATTGATTGCGCACAATTCTGAATTCGTTATCATCGTATGCTCTACTCCAACTGCGCGGTGACGATTGCAACATGATTTAGCGCCGTGCGGATACGACCGAGTACTTCCTGAACGACTGCGCTCGTTATCGTAAGCGGCGGTTCGATGCGTATAATGTCCGGTTTGTTGAGTGCGAACGCCACGAATACGCCGAGTTCGACAATAATTGCGATAAACAGTTCGGCGATGTCCTCGCTCTTGAAGTCTATACCGATCATCAGCCCGCGTCCGCGAACTGTGTTTATCAAGTTCGGAAACTCATCTTTGAGTTCGGTGAGACCGACTATGAACTCTTCACCGCGAGCGCTTGCGTTTTCGGCAAGCTTTTCTTCGATAAGCACTTCGCAAGCTGCTAAAGCGGCGGTACATGCAAGTGGATTGCCGCCGAATGTTGACGTGTGAATCAACGGCTGCTTTTCATATTCCAGCCACACAGCCGGTGTGCCGAGAACCGCTCCAATCGGCATCACGCCTCCGCCAAGCGCTTTTGCGAGA
>CAZRQJ010000233.1:0-2506 GCA_964602075.1 uncultured Planctomycetia bacterium | reverse complement strand
CTTGCCACAAATATAGCAGCTGTATCGTTTATCGGCAGAAAAGCTGGAATGCGCGGAGCTGTCGTTTACGCCGGGTTTCTTTATGCGCTGGGTCGCGCATTTGCCTATCTAGCGGTTGCGCTTATTGTAATCACAGGGCTTACCAGCATTTCAGCAATATCGCAATTCCTGCAAAAAAACATACACGTCTTTCTCGGACCGCTTCTTATCCTGACGGGAATGATAATACTGGATTTGATCTCGTTGCCGACGAGTAGAGGATTCGACTCGGAACGAATGAAGAAAATCGTCGAGAAGTTCGGTGCGTGGAGCGCGTTTCTGATTGGCATTATATTCGCGCTCGCGTTCTGCCCAACATCTGCCGCTATTTTCTTCGGTGCGCTCATACCTATGGCGTTTGAACGTCAGTCTCCTGTGTTTGTGCCGTTGCTTTACGGAATCGGAACCGCTCTGCCTGTGATTACCGTTGCCGCCGTGCTTGCGAAAAGCGTCGAAGCCGCAGGAAAAATTATGGGAGCGTTGACCAAAATCGAAAAGTGGGCTCGTTTAGCAACAGGTGTTTTGTTGATACTGATTGGCATCTATACGTCGCTTCATTACATTTTCGGCATAATCTAGCGTCTAACGCAGTTGGATGAACAGTAACAATCGGTTTCATAAGCGAATAAAGCGCGAAACAATGCGTTCGATTCAATCGCAAAAGATATGTTGGTATAATTTAATATGCGCGCGTTTGTGCGCATTTGCGGCGGTGGATTGTATGAAGGTCGAATTTGAAGCTATCAAGGAATTCTGCGACAGGGTAGCGGAAGCATACAACCCGCATAAAATAATTCTGTTCGGCAGTCATGCACGCGGCGACGCGACCGAAAACTCCGACGTTGACATACTGGTAATCATGGATTTCGAGGGAGACTGGGTCGATACGGCAACGGAAATTCGCATGGCAGTCAAGCGCAAATTCCCACTGGATTTATTGGTTATGACACTCGATTATATAAAACAGCGGTCTAATTTTGGCGATTACTTTGTAGCCGAAATATTTGAAGAAGGTAGGGTGATGTATGAATCAGAATGCGCAAAAGTGGGTAGATAAGGCTGAAGGCGATTTCGAATGTATGAATACCCTCGCTGTTGTATTTAGCGAACCGCTTTTTGATTCAATTTGCTTTCATGCCGAACAATGTGTAGAGAAGTACTTAAAAGCGCTACTCTGTGAAAATGAAGTTGAAATCGTGAAGACACACGACTTGGAGTTATTACTTAGCTATCTGGAAAACTCTAATCAAAACCTTGCAGCTCTTAAAAAACCTCTTGCTAGGTTGATTGGTTATGCTGTCGCTTACAGATATCCCGGCTATGAAGCTACAGAATCACAGGCGAAAAATGCAATTGAACTGCGTGTGTTTTGCGCGCAGAGGTTCGTAAGGAATTAGGATTGGTTTGATTCAATCCTTTGGAGTAACTCATGCCTAACACGCCGATTTCTTATCGTGAATATTTGTGGTTCGAGTCGCCGACTCGAAAAAAGCTTTATCACATAACCGACAAGGTGCGTGAAGTTGTTAAAAAAAGCGGAGTGCGCGAAGGGTTCGTGCTGGTGGGTGCGATGCACATAACCGCAGCCGTTTGGGTGAACGACAACGAAAGCGGACTGCATCAGGATATAGACGAGTGGATTGAGAAACTCGCCCCGCGCGGACCGCGCTATCAACACCACCTGACCGGCGAGGATAACGGCGATGCGCACCTGAAAGCGCTTATGCTTGGACGTCAGGTTATGCTTCCGATAACCGAAGGCGATCTCGACCTCGGACCATGGGAGCGCGTTTTCTATCACGAGTTCGACGGGCAGCGCCGCAAGAGAGTGATTGTCAAAGTCGTTGGGTGGTAGGAGAGTACAAATTCTTAATCCTTCTTTCATACCTACCAAATATAAATTGTTAAACAATTACAATATTTAACATTCTCATTCGCATTTTTATGAAATAATTATTGTATAATGTAATCCAAGCGTCTTGATTAGTCGTGCAGGTAAATTTTCATCGTATCATATAAACTGGGAGGTGAGTTATGTTTACGATTAGACCGCCGTGCGATGAGCGCGGCATTGTTAAACGTATGCAACGCAGGCTTGTACACACAAATGCGGGAACGACGTCGCTTGTTTATGTAATGATTACGTTTTTATTCATCGTTTCAACGACGTTGTTTCTTGCGGCTTGCGGCGCGAAGGGAAGCGGGGCTGTTAATGTAGCGAACGAAACATCGGGCGATGCAAAGTTCGAAAGCGTAACGGATACTGAAAACGATTCTGCATCGGCATTGCTCGAAAGCGCGCAGGGAATGTTGCAGGACGGCGAAACAGGCGAAAATGAGAAAGTTATCGAGCCGATTGGACGCGTCGAGATTGCGAATTCGGCAAATGAAGATTCGAATGATGCAAAGTCTGCGCTTGATTGCAGATTGACACTCTTGAAGCCAGATGGAGCGATTTCCGCTGATG
>CAZRQJ010000232.1:0-2507 GCA_964602075.1 uncultured Planctomycetia bacterium | reverse complement strand
GTGCTCTTCCGATCTCTTTTAACATGTTTTCATAACCGGATTGAGTATAATGAATACTGGTTAGATAGTTATTGTAAATCTCGCTGTGGCACCCCCCACAAAGTTCTTGTCCGCGTGTTTCGATTGGATCTCTGACAAGCGTTGCATGAGCCGCTTCTTTGTCAGCTGCAGGTTCTAAGCCGCCGTGACAATCCGTACATCCACGATTAGAGTGTTTAACGTCATCGAGAAACGCTTGTTTAACTTGATATTTTTCCCAAACCTCCAACGGAGGTGCTTCACCGCCTCATGATTCGCCTGAAGGTTCCTCGATAGGGTCAGGTGGCTCTGCTGTGGCTATCAACATGTCTTTGCTTGAGTGACAACCCAAACATGTCACTCCGCTCGCAGCCTGCCAGTCGAATGCATCGCTCATTTCTCCTAAGATTTCATTTCCATCGACAGGCTGCACTGCAATAAACTGCTGTGCGCCTGCAGGAAGACTGATATGAAACACAATCGGGAACGTCACACCAATGGGCAAAGCTGCTTTTGCTTCATCGAGCGTCGCCCGCCCAATTTCAGTGAACGTGCCAGTAGTGGTTGATGATGTTACAATGACATATTCGTTTATAGAATTGAGATAATTGTTAGCTATAGGGGTTATATCGCTGATACCAACGTCTCCGCTTGAATCTCCATCTATCCACGAAGTTACTTCTCCAGCAACCGCGTTCGCAAGATAATTCTGCGCTATCGGAGTTATGTCAGGGACTCCAACATCACCCGAAAGATCGTAATCCGCAAGATTCATGTACGACCAAGTGAGCATTCCCGAACTTCCGTCGTATGCAAGGTCGGTTACTTTACCCGCATCTCCCAACGGCACGCCGGAAGAAAATCTAGATTCGTTCAGTCCGTCAAGCGCTTCTATGAGTTTGTTCTTAAGTAGATTGATTAACTCGTCATCTTTTGCATTTACAGATTCAAAGTCACGCACATCACGAGTTACTTCAACAATAGATTTCGACGATGCACCACCATCACCAACGTCAGTTTTGCTGGGTCCACCGTTGAGAGCTATGCCCTGGCTACAAGCACTTATGGCACAGATTAGAATAATGAATACAAACACTTGAATCGAAACGAATCTCGGTCTTCGAACTAACATAAAACACCTCACTTATGTCAGTTCCATTATATGTAATTACGAGCTTGTTCTCTACTACTTATGTTACTATTGACATATGTGATTCAATTCACATGCAAACTACCGATAAAATTATGTGATTTTGTTTGATTGATTTTGTATGAGTTTGTAAGCAACTCGGGACAAAAACGAGCGCGTTTTTTTATCGAAGAACTCTTCTGTTAATGGACTTTTCTAACAATCAGAAGCAATGCAGGCTTATTTGTTAGTTAAGCGCTTTGGCAAGTTCCTCTTCCAATAGAGGGAGGATTGTGAAAAGATCTCCTACTAATCCGTAGTCGGCGAGTTGGAATATCGGGGCTTCAGGATCGCTGTTGATAGCGACGATAACTTTTGATGTCTGCATCCCTGCAAGATGTTGAATCGCACCGCTTATTCCACAGGCGAAATAGAGCTTCGGATTAACAGTTTTACCGGTTTGCCCAACTTGACTTGCGTGTTCAATCCAACCACTATCGACCGCAGCTCGACTCGAACCTAAAGCCCATCCGAAACGCGTCGCAATTTTCTTTAACGGTTCGAACCCTTCGGGTCCTTTTACACCGCGACCGCCGCTGATAATGACATCGGCTTCTTTGAGATCGACAGCGCCAGCAGCCTTGGGACGCAACTCCATCGTAATAGCGTTATCGGAGGAATCATCGGTTGGCAGCATAACCACTTCGCATGTTCCGCTGGAAAAATCCGCGGGTGGAAAGTTGTTCGGACGAATGCTGATAACCGAAACAGAGCATCCACGCAATGCACATTTACTAATGATTTTACCCGCATATAGCGGTTTTGTTGCGATGATTCGTCCGTTTTCGTCTACTTCTAGCGCTGTAACATCAGAAAGTAAACCGGCATCAAGTCTTGCTGCGAGTCTCGCCGAGATATCTCGACCGAACGACGTGAATCCGAAAATCACTACGCTCGCACATTCAGCTTCGACAGCATTCTTTAACGCGTCTGCGATAGCTGAACTCGCCGAGCTGTTAAAACTTTCTCCGTCAACCGCGTACACTTTCGACGCGCCTCGCGCTGCAAGTTCACTCGCAACCGCACTCGCTCCCTTCCCTATCACGACAGCGGCAAAATCGCTGCCAATCGCGCGTGCTGCGCTTATTAGTTCGTATCCAACCTTGCGAAGTTTGCCTTCATTCGAAACTTCAGCCACTATAAGTATCTTTGCCATTGCTTTCTCCTTAGTTCGACGAATTGTCTGTCAATTTACAAGTACAGACGGATAGTCTAGCTAACTACAGAACTTTTGCGTCTTCGCGCAAAGCGCGTACAAGTTCTTTAACTTTGTCAGCAGGCTCGCCTTCTAACTTGCGCC
>CAZRQJ010000231.1:0-2516 GCA_964602075.1 uncultured Planctomycetia bacterium | reverse complement strand
ATACCCATTTTGCATCGCCATGGTGCGACCGAAATGTCAAAAATTGCAAAGAGTGAAAAGGTGCCGATTAAGCGCTCGTTGCATCGTTAACAAATATTGGCATAGATGTGTCAAATTACGCTCTTATTAGACTTTCAAAGTAATCCACTAATAGACTTGAAAAGCGATTAGCATCTACACCCATTCCTTGCCGATAATTTCGCGGGCGATAACAAGGCGCTGGATTTCGCTAGTGCCTTCGCCGATTTCGCAAAGTTTAGCGTCGCGCCAGTATCGCTCGACCGGAAAGTCCCTAGTATAGCCGAATCCGCCGTGAAGTTGAACCGCCTGCTCGCAAACCCACGTTGCAGTTTCGCTCGCGAAAAGCTTAGCCATCGCGCACTCCGCTGATACTCTTTCACCGCTCTGATGTTTGAACGCTGCCGAGTATGTCAGAAGTTCCGCCGCAAGCAGACGCGCCGCCATGTCAGCGATTCTAAATTGGACGGTTTGCAGTTTTGAGATAGGTCCGCCGAATTGGACGCGATCACGTACGTATTTAACGGTTGCATCAAGCGCCGCCTTAGCGATTCCAAGCGCCATTGCCGCGATGACGACGCGACCCGAATCGAGCGTTCGCATGAAATTCTTGAATCCCTCGCCTTCAGGTCCCAGCAGGTTTTCGGCAGGCACTTTCATGTCCTTGAAGAAAAGCTGGCTTGTCATGCTTGCGCGCAAGCCGAGTTTGTCTTCCTGCTTACCAGCCGTAAATCCTTCAAATCCCTTTTCGATTATGAAACTCGATATACCGCGCGCACTATGTGACTCTGCGTCCGTCCGCGCTGTTATCACGATTACATCCGCTATTCCCCCATTTGTAATCCACATTTTGCTGCCGTTCACGATGTAACTGTCGCCGTCGCGCACCGCTCGCGTCTTGGTCGCCGCCGCATCGCTTCCCGCTGTAGGCTCGCTCAACCCGAACGCCGCAATCCACTCGCCAGAACTGCATTTCGGCAGATACTTAAGCTTCTGCTCGTGTGTACCGAAGTTGTCGATGGGTTTCATGCCCAGACCGCAATGCGCCATCACGGTTATACCCGTCGAGCCGCATGCGCGCGAAAGTTCTTCGATGGTTATGCAATAACTCACGAGATCCGCACCCATTCCGCCGTATTTTTCGGGAATAGGCACAGCGAGAAGGCCGAGATTAGCCAAACCTTGAAAGTGTATACGCGGAAATTCGTGCGTAGCGTCAAGTTCGGCAGCTTTCGGCGCGATATGCTCTTGAGCATAGTCGTGTACCATCTCGCGTAACATCAGGTGTTCGTCGCTAAAGGGCAGCGCGTCCGACATAACAAACCTCCGAATCGTGTTCATTTTACCTTATGTTTGCAGGTAAGAGGCATCGTAAACGCTCGTAGTGGTAAACTTATTGGCGCGATTTTATGGAACTACCTTTGTGAAATATGAATCGCATATGTGAATAACGACAAAGTTTTGCGTCCAAATCAGTTTGACTAGGACTGCGAACGCTTTATTGCAGCCTTTGGAGTAAGTATGGTTGATTTTGTAGGAATGCTATTCGACACCAACAAGCGTGAAGTCGCTCGAATAACGCAGATGGTGAAACCGATAAACGATCACGAACAGCGCACTAAGGCGATGACCGACGAGCAGATTAACGCGCGCGCTGCGGAAATCAAAACCGAGATAACAAACGAGGTCGCAAACCTCAACCTTTTCGTGCCGAAAGATCACGCCGACTATAAACCCGAACATAGAAAACTGGATCAACTACTGATGAGATATATGCCGGAAGTGTTTGCGTTGGTGCGCGAAGCGTCGGTGCGCACAATCGGACTTCGCCATTTTGACGTGCAACTCGTCGGCGGTGTCGTTCTTCACGAAGGACGTATTTCCGAAATGAAAACGGGCGAAGGAAAAACTCTTGTCGCCACTCTCGCCGCAACGTTAAACGCAATGACAGGGCTTGGCGTGCATGTTGTGACAGTGAACGACTATCTTGCGCGTCGCGACGCCGAGTGGATGCGTCCTATTTACGAAATGATGGGGCTAACGGTCGGCTGCGTACTGCACGGACAGGGCAAGAACACTCGCCGCGCCGCGTACCGTTGCGATATAACTTATGGAACAAATAACGAGTTTGGATTCGATTACCTGCGCGACCACATGGTCATGTCCGCAGCGGATATGGTTCAACGCGAGCTTGTTTACGGCATAGTTGACGAAGTCGACAGTATTTTAATCGACGAAGCGCGTACACCGCTCATCATAAGCGGTTCGTCGAACGAAGACGTAAGCGTCTATTCACGCGTGGACAGCGTTGTGCGAAAACTTAAAGGCAGAAACATCACAGGCGAGAAGCAGGATAAAGACCTGTTTGAAAAGCTCGAACAGAAGATGCACGGCGTTGATGAAAGCCATATCACGTGGGATTACGAATACGACGAGAAAGGAAGAACGGTTTCGCTAACTTCCGTCGGACAGAAGAACGTAGAACGAGTGCTTGGAAT
>CAZRQJ010000230.1:0-2546 GCA_964602075.1 uncultured Planctomycetia bacterium | reverse complement strand
CGTGCTTGATGAAATAAACAAACGACGCACTTGCTCACTGCAACCAGACTCGCGCAAGCTCGAACCGCTCGCATACACGACAGTTATGACGGTTATGGCGCAGCTTTGGGAGAAACGTCTCTTATCACGGCGTAAGATCGGGCGCGCGTACATTTATCGACCGACGAGTGACAAACGCGGTTATGTCGCGTCTCGCATTCAAGAGTTTTTCGACACGCTTCTTGGGCGCGGCGAAACGACTGTTGCAAGCCATTTACTTGACGCGCTCGAAGACGAAGGTAAAATCGACGATCTGCTACGCGAACTTAAAGAGCGAAAGTATATACAGTGAAACTATCGACGCTATTGTATAAACTTAGTTTGTGTTACGATGTTGCATATGCTATTATCGTTCGACCGCTACCAGCTGTCGGCTTAATGTATAAAGCGGTCGATTTTTAGTTTACGTGAGGGGTAACATGCCTTGCAAACCTAAAGTTATATCTGCGAAAACACAAGCCGCGGAAAAAACAACCGATTACAATCTCGCATTTGAAAAACTCGCGAAAGATTACGAGAAATACCTTTACAGATGCTTCCCGACGTATGGAACGTCAATGGGGCTTCTTGAATATGACGGTAAGCTGTCGAAACCAACTCCGGAATTTTTCGCAAAACACGAGGTAGACTTAAAAGAATATCTCGACAAAGTCACAGCGATTCCTGCAGCCGAACTTACACTTGACAACCGCATCGATCGCGGTCTTGCTATAAACCTACTCACGCTCGAGTTAAAGGAACTCAAGGATAGACCGTCGTGGAAACGCTTGCCGTCTATGTACATGAACGAAGTGATGTACGGAATCTATGTCGTGTTGACTCGCGGCGGGGAAAAACTTCTCGACCGCGCCGACGGAATCATCGCTCGCGCCGAAGGTTTACCGAAACAAATTGCACTCGGGAAGAAGAACCTCGATAATCCTCCGCGCCTGTTTGTAGAAAGCGCAATGATGTCGGCGCGAGGTGTCAGCATGTTCTTTAATGGAACACTAAAGCAATTTGCTGAAAAACTTGACGACGCAAGAAAAGCAAAACTTCTCAAGGCCTGCGACAAGGCGGTCGCTGCACTAGAAGACTATATTAAATGGATGGAAACGGATTTATTGCCGCGTGCGAAAGGCGAATGGAAAGCTGGCAAAACGCGTTTTAATGAAAAACTCAAGCTATATCACGAAATAGATTTCGACGCAGATTCACTTTACGAACTTGGCGAGCGAATTTTCAACGATACGACGAAAGCAATGAAAAAGCTTGCGAAGGAAATCGATCCGAAGAAGAAATGGGAAGAAATCGTTGCCGAACTTAAGAAAGAACATCCGACGAACGCGCAACTTGTAGGCTACTACGCAAAGGAAATGGACCGCGCGAAGAAATTCGTCATTAAAAACAAACTTGTCACTCTGCCGCCTAAGGAAGAGATCCGCGTTGTTGAAACTCCAGACTTCGCCCGCCCGATAATACCTTACGCGGCTTACCTTATGCCCGGATTGTATGAACCGGAACAGGTCGGGATTTTCTGGGTAACGACTGTTGCGGACGGCACACCGAAAGAACAGGCAAAAGCTCAACTAGAAGGCCATAGTAAATATGGTATAGTCGTGACATCGCTTCACGAGGCTTATCCCGGTCATCACCTGCAACTAACACGCGCAAATCTAAAGCCTAGAGTATTTCGTCACATTCACCACACAAGCGTATTCGCAGAGGGATGGGCGCTTTACTGCGAAGAAATGATGTATGAGAAAGGCTTTTACAGCGACCCGCGAGTGCGTCTATTGCAGCTCAAAGACCAGTTGTGGCGTTCATGCCGCGTTATGATTGATGTGTCGCTGCACACGCGTAACATGAGCTTCGACGAAGCTGTGCAATTCCTCGTTGAAAAAGCGCACCTTGAACATCCGAACGCTGTCGCCGAAGTGCGCCGCTATTGCCAGAGTCCGACTCAACCGATGAGCTACGTTCTCGGCAAGCATCTTGTTCTCGAACTGCGGAAAAAATGGGAGAAGAAACTCGGAAAATCATTTGACCTAAAAGCATTCCACGATGCGTTTGTAGAGCACGGAACGATTCCTATAAAACGCGTCGAAGAGCTAATGGAAGGATAAGCAATCAACGTATTTCAATCATAGACGCAAAAGCCGATATATTTACGCGCATACCGCTAAACGGATTTTCATGATATAATAGACATACCAATAGCGTAGGTTACTGTGTACTAGTGGTGTCCGATAGGAGGTGCGTTATGCGCGCATTAGTTATAAACGTTGTTGATGCGGTTGCATCGGCAGCGTGCTTTGTTATTGAAAGTGTAAGCGGGATTTTTCCCGTTGGTAAAAGGGCGGGAATCATCACTGTAGTAATCTGCGTACTTTTTTCAGTTTCGGTTCTTGCAGTCGCGTCGTGCGACAAATCAAGCACTGGATTGACTTCCGCAGACAGACAATCGCTGCCAGAAGGTGATTCGGCAGAGTCTATAGCAGGTAAGCCAAACGGCGATATCCGCGACT
>CAZRQJ010000229.1:0-2698 GCA_964602075.1 uncultured Planctomycetia bacterium | reverse complement strand
TCGGCATTCACTTCATCGACGAACGACGAAACGCCGATTCGACAAGAGATTCCGTTGCGGGTTTGATGCCGAGATGAGCGATTATCTCTTCGACTGACGCATTGCGTTTCACCATTTTCTTGAGAATCTTGTATGCAATCTCGCGGTGGAACGCGCCTGCCGCGTATGCCTTGAAATAGCCGATCAAGCGTTCATCAGTGAGGTTCTTAACATATTCATTTCTGAACTTGCGCCCGATTGCGACAGTCCATTCAAGAAGAGCAACCGCCGCGAATTTTGCGTCGATTCCCAGCTCAATCGCTTCTTCAAACAACGGTGCATAATTTGAAAACGACATTTCGTCCGCAAGGCGCGTTGGCAATCCGCGTTGAATATAGTTCTCGCACCGAATCCAAGGAACCTGCGGCATGCCAAGTCTCAACTTCACAACTCTGTCTTCTTTGATCTCGGTTGGAGGCGTGTCCGTGTCGGGATACATTCTGTCAGGACCTGGAAGAATTCGCTCAAAATCGGTAAGACCGTTGTCTATCGCCTGCCTAGTTTCGTTTGGTATGCCGCGCATCGCGTCTTCAATGCGCAGCCGAATTTCTTTAACAGCGGTGTCGCAGTCCATCGGCGTGCCGCAAACGAGGCATATAACGTCGTTGTCTTCCGCGCTAAAGTCGAAACACAAAGCCCTTCTGTCTTCCCCAGAGCGTGGATATTCGGGGAATGCGTCCGTATGAAGCATAATCGGCGCGATATCAATGCAGGCGATGACGCGAATTCTGCCGCGTATCTCATCCGCAAACGTGAGCGTCGGTTGCGTCGGGAAGTTAAGCAGTTCGCGCATACCACGCACAATAACAGCGCGTATCTCGTCCCCAGTGCGCTTTTGAGGAAAAAGAGCATGCTTACTTTCGTCGCTCAACAGTCCGTCCACGACTTTGCTCGACATACCGAGATTATCGGCGGTTAAATTCATCTCTGTCAGTTTATCTTTTAATTTAAGCAGGTTTATCTGTCGAAGCGCTTCGTTATGCGTCAGCGCTGGTATCAATCCGTATTGCGGAACGCCTTTTATCTCGACGCGAGTTCCGCCTGTGACCGAAACATTCACATCCTGACGAACGCTGCCGATGCCGCGGCGCACGTTCCCGCTCGCTTTGCATACTCGACCGAGCAGCTCGACTACTTCCGCCGCTTCAAAAGGCGTTTTCATATCCGGCGCGGTAATGATTTCGATTAGCGGCATGCCGAGTCTATCCGTACGGAAAACGATGTCATGTCCTACATCCCTAACTTCGCGGCAGGCGTCCTCTTCGACGTTTAACTGGAATATGTTGATATAACGGTCTTTATAGGGCATCTTACCGTCAACGCCGATAATCGCCGTGCGCTGAAATCCCGTCGGGATCGAGCCGTCCAGATATTGTTTGCGAGCGACATGAATCTCGTCAATAATGTTCATGTCGAACATCAACGCGATCTGAATCGCCTTGTCAACCGCTTCCTGATTAATCGGAAACGGCGGCGTGTCGTCCATTTCGTATGTGCATACGCACAGACTGTTCAACAGGTAAGTAACGTTCTTTTTGGT
The DNA here is from genome assembly GCA_964602075.1 of uncultured Planctomycetia bacterium. Taxonomy (GTDB): domain Bacteria; phylum 4484-113; class 4484-113; order JAGGVC01; family JAGGVC01; genus JAGGVC01. The sequence goes on along the minus strand of CAZRQJ010000229.1, from coordinate 1,119 downwards.
TTTGAACTCCATAAGCGCCGTGCCGTCGTATTCGCCGAGTTCGGACAGCGTCGGGCGCATATGCCGCAGCACTTCCCCCGTAACTTCCGTCGTGTAAACGCCGGCGGGGCAGCGGCAGAATAACTTGCGCTCGGTGTGAAGCTGCTGATGAATCTCGATGCCGCATTTGAAGCCTGCTGCGCGATAGTCCATTTCACCCAAGCGCGACTCGGCGTCGATTTCTCGATGCGGATTGACTCGCTGCTGGTTATCTTCCGATTCGTCCATTAAAGTCTAACTCCGTAATCCTGAATAGATGCTACACCCTGAAGGTCAACGAATTGCCGCATCCCTTGCGATAACTCGTATGCAACCCTTCAAAGGATAAACGAGGAATTATAAGCTGACTTGTTAATCGCGGCAAGCGACATACCGCTTGGATTCGCTTTCGCAAGCGCGATGTATGCGCCGCGCCGCCCTCCGCTGACCTTTGCATTGGGATGAGCGCGCGAAGCGCTATTGAGTACGACGGCTTGACATCGCTTTGGTAAAGCAAAGCTGATTGCTTCAATGTTAAACAGGATATCCGTTTTGTACGGAAGCGCTCTTCTGAATATATTGCGGTAACTCGCTGCACACACCTTAAAGGGAAACGTGTGTTTATGCATCTCTGCGCCCTCTGTGGTGAATCTTTCAACATGCATCCGTATTTGAGATGCAATTCCCTGTGGCTTCCCGTCTTAACAAGACGTATCCGTAGCGTAGCGCAGGTTACCAGCCTGCATCGTGTTTATCCGAAATCTTAGGGGTGATTCTATGGATTACCCGTCTTTTCTCATTTTCGGTGTAACCTCGAAAAGTCGAAAAATAGGGGGGGGTTACACCAAAACGGCATTTAACTAGTAGCAGTGAAGCTTTTCAGTCATTCTAAACATGCCTCTTGACATTGTTTTTTGTTCGTTTTATAATCGCTTTGTCGAGGTTACACTTTTGTACCTTGAAATCTAGCTCTGGGACTGCGCTCCGCGAGGGCACAGTCAGAAATGACTTCCCCGCTCTTAGGGGATTACGACGAATGTTTTGTCAAATAACTTCATGTCACACTCCGAAAGATTAGTCAGAAATGACTTCCCCGCTCTT
>CAZRQJ010000228.1:0-2700 GCA_964602075.1 uncultured Planctomycetia bacterium | reverse complement strand
GCTCCTGTATGCCGTGCATGAACACCGCGGTCTGTACGAGAAGCGGTGTCGAGCTTAAATCTCAAACCGTAAAGTCGCTCTAGAGCGTCTTCAATTGTCCCACAGACTGTTTGTTTGTGCTTCTGCGCCTGAGATCCGAAGAAATCAGTTCCGTCATAGCCATACTCAATTAAAATGTTCAGTCCCCCCGAGACCGTCACCGCTCTATCTACTCCTGTTCAAAACCCGGTACAACAAGTTTTACAAGCAATGAACCGTCACCACGCCTATAGCCGATTTTATACTCCTTAAGATAGCCACCCTTGTTAAAGTCCTTAACTAGCGGAACTATCTTGTTTTTAAGCGACAGATAAACCTCATAAGTATAAACAACCTTTAAGATTTCACGAGTGTCGTGTAACGTGCCTGTGCGGGCGCGACATATCAGCTTTTCAGCCATACGCTTAACTTGCTCTGCGCGCGCTTTAGTTGTTGTTACATGCCCATGAAGAAGCAAAGTACAAACTTGGCCGCGCAGAAGGGCAATTCTCTGATCAAACGGTTTGTTTAGTTTTTTGTTGCCTCGTAGGTGTCTCATTTATTTTCTCCTTCGGTTAAAGGTCTGTGTCATCCCTTAGGTAAAGATCCATTTCAGCAAGTTTGTTTACAATCTCAATTAGTGACTTTTCACCGAAACTTTTCAAGGACAACAGCTGTTCAGGTGTGTATTCAATCAATTCAGCAACCGTAGTTATGTTGGCAACATCCAGACAATTCTTAGCGCGCCGAGATAGACCCAGATCATCGATTGTCTTCGTGACGTTGCGTTGATACTCTAAGCTCTTTTCTTTTCTACGCTCTTCTTCGATTTCAGCTTCTACTTGATGTTTGGAAATCCAATCGAAGTACTTTCTAAGTTCTACAGCAGCTTCGGTCAAAATACGGTCTGATGATTTAGTTCCATTTGTTTCGATCGATATTACAAGTCGTTCGTAGTTAGTTTCACTTCCAACGCGTGTGTTTTCCCATGAGTAACTGACTTGCTTTATCGGGCTAAAGTTTGAATCGAAAGTCAATACGCCAATAGCCGTATCTTTCGATTTCATCTCAGTTGAAGGTACAAATCCAACACCTACAGTCACAACAGCCTCAATGTGAAGTGAACGGTATGGATCAGTTATTGTACAGATATAATGATCTTCTGGATCGAGTATTTCAACATCGGGATTATCAATAAAATCAGCTGCAGTAACAACACACTCACCCTGGACATCGAGGACAATCGTCGCTTGTCCGACTCCGCTCATTCGACAGCGAACTCGCCGTATGTTGTGCAGAATTTCCACAGTATCTTCGAGAATACCGTCTAATACAGCAAACTCGTGATCCACGCCATCGATCCTAATCTGACTAATAGCCCAGCCTTGAATCGAACTAAGAAGAACTCTTCTTAGCGCATTTCCAATCGTAACGCCGTAACCGCGCGGCAACGGCTCGATGGAAAATTTACCGCGATTCTTTTCCTCTTCGATCTCTTTGTCCATCTTGAGAAGATCGAAAATTTTCGCTTTACTTCCGATGATCCGATTGTACGCTTCGGCAAAATCCATCTGGCACCACCTAGACTAACTTGGAGTAGTACTCCACTATGAGCGCCGGATCAAAACTGTCTTCCAACTCACTTATCTCTGGTTTACGTACCACTTTCGCAGTGTAGTTTTCAGTATCGCTTGACAGCCAGTAATGATCAGGTAGCGAAGACACAGCTTCTTTTTGTTCTTTGAAGTATTTATTCTTCGCTTTGCTTTCTTTTACGGAGATATCGTCTCCCGTAGTTACTTGATAACTGGGAATATTTACAACTCTATCGTTAACTTTGACTTGACGATGAAGTACAAGCTGACGAGCTTGCGCCCTGCTTGAAGCCCAGCCTAGTCTAAAGATAACGTTATCAAGACGAGTTTCCAAGAGACGAATCAACTCTTCACCGGTAACTCCCTTTGAAGCTTTAGCCCTAATGAAGTAATTACGAAACTGTCTTTCGTAAATGCCAAACACTCTGCGCCCAATTTGCTTTTCCTTCAAATGGACAGAATAGTCGCTTGTCTTCCCACGGCGACGTTTTGGGCCTGGCGGGTTTGGACGTCGATCAAACGAACAATGATCCGAATAACAGCGTGATCCCTTGAGAAAGAGCTTCTTCCCAAGAGCACGACATTGACGGCATACTGAACCTGTATATCTTCCCAACTCGCCCTCCTATACCCTACGCCTTTTGCGCGGTCGACAACCGTTATGAGGCACAGGCGTGCAGTCTTTTAAGTGTGATACTTTAAGTCCCATATTGTTTACTGTACGTACTGCAGCATCTTTACCACTACCTGGTCCTTTTGAAAACACATCTACTTCACGCAGTCCATGCTCTTGTGCAGCTCTAATAGCGGCTTCGCAAGCGATCTGCGCAGCGTATGCCGTGCCTTTTTTAGCGCCGCGAAATCCACGAGCGCCAGCGCTACACCACGAAACAAGATTTCCATGCGTATCAGTTACACTAATCAGCGTATTGTTGAACGTTGCATTGATATACACACGTCCAAAAGGAATGTTCTTCCTCTCCTTCTTTGGTCCTCGTCTATGCCTCGGCATAATTCCTCCAAGCTAAACGCCTAATGATTACTACTTCTTACCCGGCTTCTTCTTACCAGCGATTGCAGCTCTACG
>CAZRQJ010000227.1:0-2718 GCA_964602075.1 uncultured Planctomycetia bacterium | reverse complement strand
AAATTCCATCCAACAACCGCAATGCTCATAATGACTAAAGCGAAGACGACTAAGAAACGCGTGCCTTTCTCCGATACAAAAAGCTGAATCGCCAGAATCGCAGTAAAAACAAGCGCTGTTCCGAGGTCAGGTTGAAGGAATATCAGAACCGTTGCCCCGCCTAGAAGACCGAGAGCAATCCAGAATTTATCCCAATTGAGCCTGTTGCCTTGAGTAAATAGATGTGCAACAACAAGCGCATAACCAAGTTTTGCATACTCGCTCGGTTGAACTCGCACAAATCCAAGATCTATCCACCGCTGCGACCCGCCAACAACCATGCCAACCAACAAAGTAAGAAGAAGCAGGAGAATTATCGGAATGTAAATTGCGAACCAATGGAAAGGAGGTGATGTGAAATCCGCACGGGAAACAACACGGTACGCCGCTATTCCGATTATGAACCAGACAATCTGCATAACAAGAAATCGAGATATACCCAGGAAGGGTGCTTCACCTGTTTCAACATCCGGGGCTACGTAAGTAGCGCTGTAAAGATACGCAAGTCCTATCAAAGTAATCAGAATCGCGTAGATAGTGATGAAGATGTCGCCTTTGGGCGCATCGCTTCTCGAAGTTGACTGTTTACCGTATCTTGGTGACACAGCAGTAGTATAACTCTAAACGCACTAAACATAAATCGAGAACGCCGAACGAAGTTACAACTTCTTCTCTAATAGAGCTCTCTTCACCGCGTCCGCTAAGGATTGAAGTTCGCCGTTATATTCTGGCTTGTCCACTATGTATGCCTTTGTGCCAGTGTAAAGCGTGAATGTAACAACTCCCTTTGTGCTAAGCGACATTTTTTTACCCGCACCCATTAAATAAATAATCAACCCAATAAAAGCCACCGGTGGTGCGATAATCAACAACACGACAAAAATAATGATTCCTGTCACTATCTTTGTTTGAACGCCCGGCTGCATATGCCAAGGTAATTCAGCATACTCGACGTTTTTAATAACTGACATCAGCCAATATCCATGAGGAGATCTGATTCGTTTGCTTGTAACAGTTCCTGCCGCGCCTGAATAATATGTTTTCTCCCCGCTATCTTGCGCATCACTCGCGATGCTTGGAACAACTTCTCCAGTTTTCAACTTCGGCGGTCCATAACCATCAGTAGCAATCGGCAAATCGTCGTACAGTGGACGCCTCGGAGGACGGACGTCTATAACCCGGCCGCTTTCGATGTCAACCCCGCTGCGTATATAACCGAGCTCGTCTTCGGACTTCCTAATGAGTTCGTCAAATTCTCCGTCGCTTACTTCACTTTCTTCATCCGTTTCGTCTTCATAATCAGCTTCATCCTCTTCCTCGACCTCGTATTCTTCATCATCGGCATCCTCGCTGGGGATCTCGATAACATCAATATAATCTACTTCTCTACCCATTAAGTCAAGAGTGCGTTCATCATCGGTCGGTTGATAACTCGGTTGATCCTTGCTATCTCGCTTGAGAACAGCCTGAATCGAATCCTCTTCCGCATGGAATAGGCTCGTTTTGCTTTCAACGGGCGGTTTTTCCTGTATCGGTTTAATCGCTTCAGTAGTTTGATGTCGCTTTGCGGTGATAGTTTTCAACTCCATTTCGTGCGGCTCAAGGATTGGTGTTTTCACCATTTCTTGTAAAGCGTCGCGGGCTTCGGGTATAGTTTTCGACAGCATTGAACGATGTTCCAACGATCTGCCGTTCTTAAGCACTACTCGAAGCGAATTAATTGGTTTGTCCGTGTAAAGAATGTCTTTAACGAAATCGCCCCAGTATGCATCGCGCCCAATAACGAAAAACTGATCCGTTACAACGATGTTTTCATCGTGATACAGCAAGCGCGGTTCGAAAACACTATTGCCTTCTTTCTTAATAGCATCGTCGATCGCTCTTGTAAACATATAATTGCCGCGTAAACGCTCGAGTTCAACATCGTCGCTGCCGAATTGAGCGTTGTCATTGAAGTCGGTAATGTGCCACATGGCATGTTTACTGATAACCCACTCACCTACGACATGCACACAACCTTTGTTGAAATAAAGGTTCAGAGGTGCATCAAATATCCTGTTCACTCGACACCCCGGTAACTTAGGTCGCTTTATTATACTTGATAACGCGCAAATACAAGCGTAACGCAAACTTGTAACTCACAGCGCACTGATTTCGAACGTGGACTCTTATTGAAGGCTTACCCAAAACTAACTAATGATACAAGCACTTTACTAAATGAGTTTCCGCCTTATGTTAACCGATGATGCAATCTCTCGGCTTGTTCCTTCAATTGATGCCGTAATCTTGATATCTATGCGCGCAACCTGCGCTGCGGTTGCTGCCGAGTTTCCGGCTTTATCTAAATATGTAGCTGTAAAACCAGTGATACCAACTGCATAAGGAACGTTATTCCTTCGAATGCTCTGGGTTTGAGCGTGAAAAGAAAAGGTCGTGGCGGTGCCTTTATTGGTAATCGTGAAACTAGCGGCACCCATATTCGTTAATCCGTCGCAGTTTCTCACCGTATCAACCATGCGCTCGATAGCTTCTTGAGCTTCAAAAAGAGCTTCGGATCGGTCTTTTACAAGAACTGTAGTTTCCCCCGATTGCACGTACACTGCAGCCGCAGCCATAAAAATGATGCTGATAATTCCAACCGAAAGCATAACCTCGACGAGTGTAACACCATAACGTTTC
>CAZRQJ010000226.1:0-2724 GCA_964602075.1 uncultured Planctomycetia bacterium | reverse complement strand
TCTATCAGCAGATGGCGATCGCCGCTGAATGCGTTCCAGACGTGCCTTGCCATCGCACCCTGCTCCTCGCGATATTCGAACTTTTCCATCGCGGAATCGAGCCGACTTTCGACCTGAAACGCCGTTTCGATGATATCGTCCGGCGCAAGTTCTCGAATCGCGGTTCTGTCCATGCCTTCTCGCTTGAGGTTGAACGGCGGCGGTGGGATATAGCTCCGTATTGACATACGTTTCAATACATCAAACTGCATATCGAAATAAATACTGATGAACTTTAATCGTTGAATATTTTCGCGGGCAATGCGCTCCGCTGCCCATGCTGTCAACTCAACCTCGACGTCCTTTTCCAACCAGTTCCAAAGTTGATTGAATAACTTAACAAGGGTTGTAACTTCGAGCGATTCACTTGGATACTCGGAAGCAACTGTGAGCGGTTCGACGCCTGCTGACCGCTCGATTTCCATGAGCACGTTCACAATAGACGCTGTTTCGATGTTGTTCCAACGCGGGAAGCGCAGCGCCGCAACCGGAGCGAGCTCAATGAGATCTTCTCTGAACGTGTAATCAGGGTCTTTATAATCGATAGACCAGAGCGCGTAATAATCAGGCTTGGAATCCGAATTCTGCCACTCGCCATTCACATGTTCGATGACCGTTTGATAGCCGTCGCTTCTGAAACCTATCCGTAATGTTTGACTCATCCGCTTTGATTTTAGCACTTGATTTTGCTTATGATTGATACAAGACATCAAATTCTACATGATAAGTGAGCGAAAAAAAGCCGCAGGTTTCCCTGCGGCTTTCGCTGATTTCCTTACAACCGTTACAAACGGGTTATTGTTTTGATTTACGGGAAGTTCACGGCGTTAAGCGCTTCGAGTTCCGTAATCGCGCTTTCGATGAGCGCTTTTGCGTAAGTCGGGTTGTGAACACCCAACGATGAGTCTGAATTGATGTAATACCAGTTCCACCAAGTCTGACGGTAGAGGTTACCTACGGCTGGATCTGATCTTGGAGGACCAACTCCTGAAGCGGGATCCGTGTCGCGCATTGTAATGAGAAATCTACCAGGATTCTCTGCATCCGCTACCTTCCATACTGCGGGCCAAGTCTCTTCGAATTGAATCATGAGAGCATCGATTTCAGCCTGGAATTCATCCGTATAGGTCTCCATGCTTGCTTCGTCTTGGTTAGTGTGGCAAGCCAAACAGGTAATCATCTGCGGTTCAAAGTGGTGACCCCAGAGTGCAGGTTCGTCGGGGCTGATGTAAGGACGTCTGTACATATGGCATGTTACGCAGGAATTATCGTTCCACGTTGCATGCGGATGCTCTTTGTCGTAGTCATATCCGCCAAACTCCCAACCTGCAAGACCGTAAAGTTCGGTAGCTTGGTTGTTGCCGTGCATTCCACGTGGCGTTGTTCCTGCGATAGCTGCATCCATGTTTGCTTGTGTACGACGGCCGTTATGACAGCTTATGCAGATGTTACCCATACCGCCTGCTACAGGAACGTCACCCATCGGGATGATCTGGTCAACCGTCGAGTCAACACGAAGCTGCCCTTCAAACTCGTTGTCGTGAGGATCATGGCAAGTTGAGCAAGTAATGCGCATATCTTCTGTCAGATCTTCAGGAAGGAGATTCTCGGTAGGAGGAGCTTCGCCATCTATCTGAATCGATACGTAATACTGACCGTTGTGGCACTTAACGCAGTTCGCTTCGCCAGCGGGTCCAACTTCACCATCTTCGAGTAGAGCATACGTAGCGTGTCCCGATTCAGACCATTCTTCAAATGAACCGTGACGTGATCCTTCGTGGCAGAGACCGCAGCCGTAACCGCCTGCGCCGTCGTATGTGGGATCTTCCTCCCACTCGCCAGCTGTCTCGTTCCAGATGTAACCTAACGCAGGATCCCATGGAGATGGTTTGTGACCAGCGCCCATGCCCGCGGGATTACCACCGCCATGGCAAGACTCACACTGGATGTTAGCAAACTGTGGAGTTGTGTCTGGGCTAATGAAACCACCAGTTCCTACCGGATAACGACCTGCTCCATGGCAGTCGTAGCAATACTCGTTGCGGAATGCATACGCAGCTGAAGGATTCGATAGGCTCTTCTCGATTGCGATTGCGTGATTCGTGTTTTCCCATGTCGAGTAGTCTGCGTGGCACGCTAAGCAGTTTTCATAACCAACTACATCAAATGTCGTTGGCAAGTCAGTTACTGTTACATCGAGAGTAAGGTCAGCAGTTCCGCCTCTACCGTCATCCGCCGTCACTGTAACTGTGTAAGTTCCCGCTGTATCAACCGACCAAAAACGAGTTGGCTTGCCCGCAATCGGGTTAGCGTCATCTTCAAAAACTCCGCCTGTCCCCGCCCAAGAATAGGTGATTGCGTCGCCATCAGCATCGGTAGCTTCACCTTGAGCGGTGAAACGAACATCCTGTGTAGTAACGGGCGCAGCGACATCACTGCGAAGAGTAACTTCTCCCCAAGTCGGGGTACTGTTTGCGGCAAGCACAACAACCGCTTTCGACGAAACCGAAGAATTACCGGAATTGTCTGTTACCGTAACGGTTATTACATAAATTCCAGCTGTTGCATTGCTGTACTGGACACTCGCTCCGGTTCCGGTGAATGTTCCGCCGCCGTCGTTATCGCTCCATATATAAGAGAGAGTACCACCATCAGTAGCGTTCACTGTGATTGTGACATTCTCGC
>CAZRQJ010000225.1:0-2813 GCA_964602075.1 uncultured Planctomycetia bacterium | reverse complement strand
GACACGACGCTCCGCGCCGCGATGTTAAACCGCATGTCACGAAGTAACGTGTCACATTGAGTTTGCCGTTGGAGCTGGCATTCTATCCATACCAGATGTAAATGAAGTCGTCGTCATAACCTTCGTAATAGACGATGTGCGGGTTGTTTGCGTCGTTCAGTTTCATCGAATATTCGGTGCCAAGCGCATATTCCCCCATTGTCGTTGATGGATACTCGTAGTTCCAGCGGCTGTTGGCGTAGTGTGCGAGCTTCATCTTGAGTTGCTTATAGTCGTAGTAAAGCAGGTGTGGATAGCCTTCACTGTCAACGGCGATTGACGTTATGCCTCCGTAAATTCCAGATAGATACGGGCTATCCTTGTTTCCGTCCGCAATGGCGTCAACCCAAAGCGAGCCGGTGTAGTAGCAGTATTTCATGTAATAGTTGCCAGAATTGCCGTGCACGCCGTAGCTAATGTGCGGATTGTCGTTGGAATCGAGCGCGATTGACGGATTGACGCCCGTGTCAAGTTCGCTGTCGAGTGTAAGAAGCGACCAAACGCCGCCGTCGAACGAGGCGTGTTTTAAGTCTTTATTCGTGAAGTCGCGATATGCGATGTGGATTTTATCGAGCGAGTCAATCGCTATTGATGTGCCGTATCCTGCTATGTTTTCGCTGTCGAGTGTTTCGACAATCCAGTTTCCGCCGTCTTTGTACGCATGTTTCAAGTCGGTGTTAGTAGCGTCGAAATAGCTTATGTGCGGGCGGTTTAACAAGTCCGTCGCAATCGAAGTGTATCTGCCGACATCGCCAACTGAATCTACTGTTTGGATGAACCAACTCAAACCGCTTTTGCTTGCGTATTTCAGGTTTTTGTTAGTCGCGTCGTAGTATGCGATATGCGGCGTGTCGTTTGAATCGAGAGCGATGGAAGTGTGCTGCCCGACAATGCCAGCGGAGTCCAGCGTCATTTTCGACCAAGTCGAACCGCTGATGAATCCGTATTTCAAATCGAAGTTAGTAGCGTCGTAATAAGTGAAATGCCCGAAACCGCCAGAGTCGAGCGCAAGCGATGGATAGCTGCCTTGATTGCCTTCGGCGTCTATTACGAGTTTGCGCCAAGAAGGAATAACTGTGACGGGCCAGCGGAGCGTGTCTATCCCGAATTCGTTTTCGACGGTAAGAGCGCAGTTATATGTTCCTTCGCCGCGCATAACGACGGTAGGAGCCGCTTCCGACGAAGTGTTCGGGATTGCGCCGCCGCCGAAATCCCACCAGTAAGAAATAGGCGGCATGCCGCGCACGTCAGCGCTGAACGTTGTCGTGACTCCGCTTGTAAATTCGGCGGGACGGACCGACCTGATAATCGGCGGAGAGGCAGGGTCGGTGATAATCAACGTCATTTCATGCGTTGCGTGCCCTTCAAGGTTGGAGACTGTCAGCGATATTGGAAAATCGCCGGGTGTTCCGAGCGTGACTATCGGCGATACTTCTGTGCTGTTAGGCGGTGAACATGCGCCTTTGAAATCCCACGCGTAGTTAAGACCTGAACTGCTGACGCTTGCAGTCAACTGAATTTCTTCGCCGGCAAAACCGCCGTCCGGCGTGACGCTGTAAATTTTTGGTTTACCGAATTCATCGATAATATTGAGTTTGAAGTTATGCGTGTCGCTGCCGAGAAAGTTTGTCACTGTCAACGACGCGTCGTATTCGCCGATCTCGCCTGCTCTTACTTCAGGGTTACCGCTGATAGATGTGTTAGGTGTTGCGCCGCCGCCGAAATCCCATGCGTAAGAAAAACTCGCCGTTCCCGATACCGATGCCGTGAATGTCGTTGTTACGTTGTCTTCGCATATCAACGGTGCAACCGAATTTATTTTTGGCGGTTCAAGCTCATCCCAAACAAAGAGGTCGAAGTCGTAAGAAAATACGCCGCCGTCGTTTGATACCGTTAGTTTGCAGTGATGGGGCCCGAATTTTGTGAAGATTATTTTTGGCGATGCGTCGCTTGAGGTTGTTTCAAACCCCGTAGCTTTGAATTCCCAGTCGTAAGTCAGCGGCTCCGTGCCAGTTACTTCCGCTGTGAGAATTGTCTCGTCGCCTATCTTGGTGTAGCTCGGCGATACCGAGAGCACTTCCGGTGCGCGCGGAAACTCAATCCAAGTGCTAACAACGCCGCCATCGCCGCTTTCGTCTATTGGCAATACGGCTAAGTAGTTTAGGAATCCGCTTGGCAGGTCCGCAGAAAACGTCTTTGGAAATGCACCGATTTCTCCAAAGGGAACAATCCCGCCGATTTGGTTTGAAGCGTCTTCAAGAGACAAACATGTGAGTATTTTATATCCGACAACCGTGCAAAGGAAATTTTCCGCTATCGTCGTGATGTCGCTGATGCCGATTTCGCCGTCGCCGTTCCCGTCGATCCACGATTCCAGCGCATCGTTGCCTTCGCCGTCGGTAGTGTTTGCGAGGTAGTATTGAGCCAATGGTGTGATGTCCGATACTCCTACTTCGCCTGATAAGTCGTAGTCTCCCAAGTTTGCGTATGTCCAAGAAAGCGTGTGCGATCGAAAATCGTATGACAAATCGGTGACTTTTCCGCCCGTTTCGCTTGGCGGCTTCGACGTTATTCGGGCTGTGTCACCGTAGAGTTCGTGCAGATTCTTGACAAGCTCTGATTTAAGCAATTCGAATACTTGCGGATCAATAATCGGCGTATCGTTTGTAATGCCGGTATCGTGAACTTCGTAAGACTCGATCTCAATCAATGCTTCTTCGAGCGGAACGATTACTGCGGTTTGAAGATCCTCGGAGTCAGTCGGGCGAGCGGCT
>CAZRQJ010000224.1:0-2829 GCA_964602075.1 uncultured Planctomycetia bacterium | reverse complement strand
GAAAAAGTTACTGAACGAAATACACAATCTATTGTCTGGAGACGAAACGAATGACTAACGATTTACTTGATGAGACCTTTGATGAAACAATTAAACCAAAACCCATCGCGCTTATCGCTACACTAGGTCTTTCGCCCGTGATAGTCCAGTTTGAGCTGGAAACTGGCTACCTCAACATTCCGTTCAACTGGCTGACTCTGATTACAACGGACACTGCTCGCGACAATTCCAAGGCAATCAGATGGCTGACCGAACATCCCACCGAGTATAAAATAATAAGCTCTTTTGAAGACAAACCAGAAAAAGCGGCAGCGTTAACGCGCGAAATAATTAACCAGATTCAAGAATTGCGCGAAAAAGGCTATTTTGTTGTAGCTGACCCGACTGGTGGAAGGAAATGGATGTCCGCCGCGTGTTCTGCGGCAGCTGCGATATTGAATGTTCCAACAATCTACGTCGATGCGCGATTTAAGGATGGCAAGCCTGATCCAACGACAATGGAACAGTACGACATGTCCAGCGTCCTTGACGAAATAGCGCACCTCGACTTAAAAGAAATCGAGCATTTCTGGGCATCGCGCAACTTTCCGAGCGTCATATCTACTTGTAATAGAATTGCAGAAAACGCTCCCCGCGCGTTCACGCGCGAACTTGGAAAAGTGCTCGCTTCCGTCGCTTCTATTGTCCATGACATCGACCGCTTTGAAATCTACCGCTCGTCAACCACTGCAGAATCGCTTTTCGCGCGTGCGGAAGACGCCTGTAAAAGGCTAAAGAAACTTAAAGAAGAGTGGAAGAATCCAAATTTCATGAACTGGCTCACAGATTTTCAGAATTACATAACTCTTTATTCTTCTCATCTTGAAGAATCAATTTACTCAATTAACTGGGTATATGGACTTGTCGCAAATGCCCAAACGTGCATTGAGCTTGGAAAATACGACGATGCCGTTTCCCGAATAAAATCGGCAATTGAGTGGTCTGTTAAAGTCGCATTGTGGCAGGACTACCATGTTCAATTGGACAATAATTACCAACCCAACGGACTTGACAAATATGACGATCAAATGGCAGGCATAGGACCTGAAATCCTTAATCACATTGACCGTCCGAAAGCCAACAAACCGAGTGCGATTTTTTACATCGGTTTTGCGAAAATGATTAGACTTGCAAGACTCCTAAACGAACTAGAAGACGAAAAGCCGATAACATATGACTTCAGAAAGGTGCTGGATGACTTTCGTTCAGTAAAACGCGAAATACCAAAGTGGAACAATAAGTTTGTTTCCCTGCAAGATGCAATCGACAGGCGTAACAAGTCTGTTCTCGCTCATGGGCGCGAATCGGTGTCCGAAGATTTTGCAAAAAGATTCTATAAATTATGCTTCGAGTATCTTTCTACCGTCACAAACGAAGACGCACAAGCTGAAATAGATGCCTACATTCTCCCGCCACCGCCATTAACATAATCCCATGCCATCAACCCTCTACATTTCCGATCCGGAATGCGCTCTTCGTAAGCGTTCAGACCGCTTGGTCGTCGAACAAGAAGGCGTTGAAATCGCGGAAATTCGTTGCGATCTAATCGACACTGTTATCCTGCTTGGTCCAATTGAGTTTTCGACCGCCGTAGTATTCGAGCTTGCATACCACAATATCGAAATGGCAATATGCACGCAATCCGGCAAAATCATCGCCCAACTCACACCGCCTCATCCAGCTAACATAGATCGCGTACTTAAACAATACGATCTATTCCGCGACGCCGCATGGACACTCGCTTCCGCAAAGAACGTCATTCAGGCAAAACTCAATGGGTGCAACGATTTACTCGAAGACGCGTCGCGCAATCTGGAATCCGAGCCTCTACGCCTCGCCATTAGCGAAATGAACGACTTTGCATCACGTGTACCAGACGCAACCGAAATGGCTAGTCTTCTTGGTGTAGAAGGCAGCGCTGGCGCGCGCTGGTTCTCTCTGTTTGGTTTGCTTCTTAAAGACCGTACCTTTACAGGTCGTTCGCGCCGCCCGCCCGTTGATCCTGTAAACGCACTGCTTTCGCTCGGATACAGCCTGGTTACAACGGAGTTAAACGGTCTCATTGACGCCGTAGGTCTTAATCCATCTTTCGGCTTCCTGCACAAACCGGAGTACGGTCGTCCATCACTCGCTCTCGACCTTCTCGAAGAGTTTCGAGCGCCACTTGTCGACCGTTTCGTTGTGAAAGTTTTCAACCTAAAACAGTTTTCCGATTCTGATTTTGAAGCACGCGATGGCGGATGCTATCTTACACGCGACTCGTTCAAACGCTTCTTGAAAGAATGGGAACGGTATCAGCTTGCTGACTTCAATCTTGCCTGGGGTGTGCGCACTTGGAACGAGGCATTTCGAGCGGCAGTAGGAAGGCTTCGCGAGTGCATAGACGATGGCACTCCATATTTACCCATACCCTTAGACCAATGAACAACGAACTTAACCTTTTTATTGTGTGTTACGACATATCGAACGACCGCACACGCACTCGACTGGCGGACGATTTGAAAGATTTTGGCGCACGCCGTCAAGGCTCGGTTTTTGAAGTGAAAGTGACTCCAGAGAGATACGAGCGGCTTCTCGCCTTGCTAAACCAAGTCGAACTGGACAAAGACGATTCGATAGCGGTCTATCCTGTGCACGATGACGCGAGAGACGACATTATCTACCTCGGAAAGCAACCTGAAAATGACCCTCAGGATGTGTTCGTATTCTGATATACTCTATATTAGTATTGCTTTTCTCTATCATTTTTAGTGTAACCTCGAAAAGTCGAAAAATAGGGGGGGGTTACAC
>CAZRQJ010000223.1:1834-2875 GCA_964602075.1 uncultured Planctomycetia bacterium | reverse complement strand
CCGCCGACCACGCGGTAGCCGTCCACGCGTGCGAGATAGTTGTTCGCAATCGGAGTGATGTCGGGCACTCCCACATCGCCGCTTTTATCGCCGTCAATCCAGCTTTCCAAAGCGTCGTTACCCTCGCCATCCGTCGTATCTGCTAAATAATTATTGGCAATGGGAGTAATGTCGGGTACGCCAACTTCGCCGTTTCCGTCGTAATCCGCGAGGTTCTCGTATGTCCAGCTAAGTGTATGCGTGCCCGTGTCGTACGCAAGATCCGTAACCCGCCCAGAATCGCCTTTGGGCGCGGAGGATGTGAATTTCTCACTTATCAAAGAAAGTATGTCGTCTGTACAGCGCTCGTTTACACCCTTCATCCCTGTACAGCGCCCGGTCTTGGGCGCAATATCGTTTGGGGTTTCAGGAGTGCCCAGGACTGGGCACTCTCCAGACTCGGTTAGTCTGGCTTCAAGCTGACGAATCAGTTCGTCTTTTAACGATGCAAGCAGTTCCGGATCGGTTGTTTTGTCGGATGCGGGCGAGCCGCCGCTCGCCCTACAAGCGAATCGTTTAACGATGTGGAAATCCCGCCGTCGGATGCGGACGAGTCGTCAGCGCCAACACCGGCAACGTGTTTACCGTGCCCGCAGGCAGCGAGCAGGCAGAGAGCAAGCCCCGCAAGGCTCATTTTCGCTATCGCCCCCGATAGCGTTCCCGTCGAATATCTATCCACCACGCAACCTCACTAAAATACCATACCGCTTGAGTATGAAATCGTAATGGAATGCAACTTTTGAACCGCTAAAGTTTACCCGCCGGTTCAACAAATTGCAGACTATTTTCGAGGAGATAATCTATTTATGCGCGACGCTTTCCTTATAATGAATGGGCAATACATTTAACATTCACGGGCATTTTCCGCTTGTGTAGCCAGTCCGTCGAATGGACGAAAAACCGAGATGCGAGCCGACACAAAAAAAAGAAGGGCGGCTTATTATTCGCCGCCCTATGCGGGGGAGGGAGTATATTCGGATAAAACAGTGGGGGGGACACTGC
>CAZRQJ010000223.1:1298-1816 GCA_964602075.1 uncultured Planctomycetia bacterium | reverse complement strand
GGGCTAATTTATACCAGCAACGGCAAGCCATTGCATGGATTTTAACTGAATCTTCGTCGATGTGACGGGTGATTCAACCGATTGTTCACGAATGATCGACTGATGCATCAACCAAACGCAATCGGCGATTTGTATACCGCTAAAACCACTAACTCCGCCACAAAAATACCGCTTGTGACAATTTCCGTAAGTTCATCGCTACATAACAAGCTGCTTATTCTGCTTATGTAAAGGGAAGATTAGTGATGCGACAGATATGGGATTCGCGGCGGGATTTCAGAGTGCAAGACTCGAAAACCAAGTAAATGATACTTAATTTCACAGTGAATATCAACCGAGGGGACTGGATTTACAAGATAGTTCTTGTTCCGTCAGTATATCAACAAGCAAGCAAATCTAACCGTAGCGTCGTTTGTACAACCGACAACACTTTACAGATTATTGCAATATGATTGCCGATAGCCTTCGCGCAGCGGCTCGATTTAGCTCATGACCGCTCTTTATGCCGATAAAGTGCG
>CAZRQJ010000223.1:0-1288 GCA_964602075.1 uncultured Planctomycetia bacterium | reverse complement strand
ACATTTGGGCTGAATATGGAAATGTCACCAATAATGTCCTGCGCTTTGTGGCGCGCTTGTTCGTTGGGAAACAGCAGTGACCGATTCGGACCATTGCCGCCGATAATCACAGCTCTGTCTCGCTCGTTGTGTTTTAGTAGTCCTGCTTCGATTGCAATTTGTGCCTCTTCTTCAGTAATAAACGTTCGCGCAGGAATCAATTCCGTTAAAAAATCAGGTTTTCCTATGTTGAATACAGCTTGTTGACCGAGTTGCGGATGTGGATGATCTAGAATATATGTTACCGAGAACTCGTCCGCAGGAATGACAACCAACATTCTATCGCCACTGCCGATAAAAAAAGTTCTTTTTATCTTCCGCTCATTAACCGCTTTATCGAGTTCGACTCTACCGGCTTTATCGAGTGTTTCTATATAGTCAGCAGCGCATCCTTCACCGGCGGGCAATTCGTCAGCGTCAATGTCGATCTCGACATTGTCAATCCGTATCGCCGTTAAGCATGCAAGTACATGTTCGACGACACTCACTGTCGCATCTCCGCACTTCAATATCGTACAGTTCGACTTGCTTTCAATCAAGTTCTTTGGATTGACGCGCACCAACGCCCCGTCTAGATCGGTTCTTCGGAATACTACACCAGAACTCGCATCTGCAGGTTTAAATGTAATTGCGGTGTTAACATTGGCAAACAAACTACGACCTTTGAACACCGCAGGACGAGCGACTGTCGATTGCATCTGCAACGGCGGGGATTTTACCATGTTACAAGCTAATGACTAACAATATTGCTTGCGCAACTGCAAATCGAGTTACTTTTCAATAACTGAAATCCCATAATCAGGAGTTATTATTGCCGACATCATAGGTCTTGAGAAAAATTGACTTCCTTTTCTTGCGACGGAATTACCTAATTCCAGTGCATCATTGGATACTACCAGAGCGATTACTGCGCCGCCGAACCCTGCGCCCGTAACACGCGCACCCAAACACTTGTCGTTTGAGCCGAGTTGTTCGATTATCCAATCAGTTTCAACAATGTTAGTGGATAAATTTGTAGTTAAACTAGACTGTGAATCGAATAACAGATTGCCTGCCTGCACAACATTACCCATTTCAATTGCGCTAACAAATGTCTTAACTCGCTCATTTTCTAAGTAGAAATGATCAAGAAATGGCAAACATTCTTCTGGAAGTGATGAACGACCGGATAGGTATGAAAGTAAATCGAGAAAGCGAGGATGCTCAATTCGCGAGTCAAGTTTTGTTAGAATACCTGCAGCATTCTCCA
>CAZRQJ010000222.1:0-2916 GCA_964602075.1 uncultured Planctomycetia bacterium | reverse complement strand
ATCCTTGCGCGCACGAAGTTTTCGGAAATGGGAAACGAGATGAAGCTTGTCGCTTCCAAACTTCTGACTGAAAAAGATCTTCTCGAACTACAAGGCGGTGTGCTCGGACTCGTTCCACCCGAAATGTGGGATAAGGCGTTTGGCGAACTTCCACCCGGGGTTCGTGAAATATATGAAGCGGAAGCAAGACTGCGCGATATGTTCACAACTGGTTATTCGTCGTTCGAAGAGCTTGAACGAGTTGCCGTTCTTGCAGGCGAACCTCCCGATGACAATGGTCCGCAGATACCGTCCGGCAGGTGGTCGTATCATCCCGACGGCTATTTCGTACGCTACAAACCGAGCGGCTATTCAGATATGCATATGGAAATGATGTATCCGCATCCCTGTACAGTCGAGCGCGACGCGACGGGACGCGTTTCGGCAATCTTCGATAATCGCGATTACAAACTTTTCCTCGAATATGACGATGCTGTCGCTCCCTCGCCGATAAAAGACGCAAAGGGGATAATCGCATATAAAGTTAAAGCTATCACTTTCTCGCGTCCGAATTTGATACGTCCTTGGACAACCGACGAAACGCGATTCAGCCACGGCAGTTGGGTCGCGTCTTCCGCCAACGTGAAAGCGTCTGGTAAGGGAGATACCGCGCTTGACGGCTTAAGCAGATTTATTAAGCAACAAGACGGCGAACTTGCATCAGTGATGAAGTCGGCAGGGATAAAAGCAGGAAAAGGCAGCGGCAACGCTTCGGTGTATCTCGAACTCGCCTCGTTAGTTTATGCCGCAAAACTAGCATCTTCTTACGTACCGTTAGATCCCGACGATACTGACCTCTGGGAAAACAAATACGTCAACGATGAACTCGATTTTTCGATAGCCGATGTAACGAATCTTGGCAAACAACCCCAAACCGCTAAATCTGAAGCCGCGCCGGATGCCGTGAGACTCGCATACGACAGTGCGCTGACCGAGTTGCTGACGATTATGTCAGTCAATGCGCTTCCTCCCGCATTTCCCGTCCCGAAGACCGACTCAAAAGCGCCGAAAGCGCCGACATGTTTCCCATCGTGGATGCAGCCGTCAATAATTCATACAACTCCGATTTTTGCGGGTGGAAGACGTCTAAAGGAGTTTAACGGCGGCGGCGTCGCCTCGCCAGCGAATCGCGGTCGTCAGCGTTTGGCGGTCAGTGATCGTCCAAGGTTCGATCGCGATTCGGACGACGACGACGATGAGCCGCCGAGACCGACAAGACCCCGCCCAAACAGACCGAGGCAAGAAGAGCCGTCACCCGGCAAAGAAACCTTCGATAGAGCTAAAAAAGTTCTTGGGTGGGCAAGCGTTGTCACATTTGGAATGGACGTTCTTACAAGCGGACCGGGAATGGCGGCGGCAAACCAAATCGGTAACGGAATACCGGGCGCCGGCGCTGACGCGATTATAAACTTCAATATGGATACCGCCGAGACGATTTCAAAATCGTTGGGAGGCGACCCTCCGGATTCAAACTATAAAGTCGTTAATGAAGTCTCTGTGCTGAATCCAACCCCGGTTGCGCCCGTAACAGGCACACCGCCCGCTCGCACGGAAGCGCTTAACCGAATTCTCACAGCATCCTGCGAAGTCACGGCTTACGGCAAAGCGGCGATGGCTTCACTCGACCGTCATGGCGGCGCATTATTAGCCGGCGACGCAGAATGGATTTATATTCAAAGAAACGAGATTGTCAAGCACAAGCGGAACACCGGTTTCGCGATGCTTTTGTTAGCGGATGCATTTGAACAGTACATAACCGAGCTTAAATCCGAAGGCGTTCTCGACATGATCGTAACTCCCGATCACACGCGCAGATATCAGAACAGGCTTCGCACGACAGGTTGGACATCTGAAGAGCGCGAAGCGGCGCGCTTGCTCGGACTCACAGATGCGGAACTCGAAGAAATGAAACAGGAGCGTTTGTCTGCCGATCCGAACCTGTCTTCCGGTAGTTTTTTCCAAAAATCCGCAGATATCATCGCTGTTTACCGCGAGATGGGCGTCTACCTAATGATGCTCCCGAATTTGGACTACCCCACAGGCGGTTAATTCCGGCGTTATTGTTGCAGATAAGGCGGCTAAACGATTTTGCTTCAGCCGCTTTGTTTTGCGAAAACTTAATCATCGAGTTCGATGTCGCGCAGAAAAGCGGCAGCTTCCTCCGGAGGCGTAGGATTTATATAGAATTCAGTACCCCATTCAAAACCAGCCGTCTTGCTTAGTTTAGGATAGAATTCGATGTGCCACCTGTATGCGCTCGGTGCAATCGGCATGTTTTCCTGACACCAGCCGTCGCTTGGGAGCGTATGTATGATGAAGTTATAATCAAAGTCACGTCCGAGCGCGCGTACATACTTCGCAAGCAATGTCCGCATTATGACGGCAAGGCTCATTAGTTCTTCGTCGGTCACTCGCTGATATGCCGGTTCGTGAATTTTCGGCACTATCCATGTCTCGAAAGGAACAAGGCTTGCGTATGGACAAAACACTAAGAAGCGCTCATCGTCTAGCACTATGCGCTGCTCACTCCAGAGTTCTTGATCGATAATATCTTTGTAAATGCAGCGTTTCTTGTTATTCCAATGCGCAGCCGAGCCGTTTATCTCTTCCATTACGCGCTTGGGAACAATAGGCAGTGCGACAATCTGCCCATGTGGGTGGTCGAGGCTCGCGCCCGCGCGCATGCCTTGATTCTTATAAACGATTATGTATTCAAATCTACCGTCGCGCATCAAATCACGCATTCGCTCACGGTATGCCTTGAAAACCTCGAATATATGCGGAATCGGTAAGTCATGCAGAAGCGTAAAATGCTCTTCTGTCTCGATAACTACTTCGTGCGCTCCGATGCCGTTCATCTGATCGTACATACCCACG
>CAZRQJ010000221.1:0-2933 GCA_964602075.1 uncultured Planctomycetia bacterium | reverse complement strand
GATCGTACGTCGCTGCAGGCAGTGTTATCACTGAAGACATACCTGAAAACGATCTCGCTGTAGGTCGCGGCAGGCAGGTCAACAAAGTGGGATATGCTGAAAGGTTGAGACAGAGATTAAAGCGTAAATCCGAAAAAGTGCAGTCCTCGTCCGTACCTAGTGAACTATCGAATGAGAATGTTGAGGAGGCGCGAAATGGTTCGTAAAGCAGTGCTCGATGGAGACGGTCCTATTCACTCTGTACGTGAAATGATGTTGATTGCGGGTAATGCGAACCTGCCTCTTGCGGTTAAGATAGCCGATAAGCTTGGACGTAAACTCGGGCAGGCAAAAGTTGGGCGTTTTACCGATGGTGAGATTCAGGTGAAACTCAACGAAAGCGTACGAGGATTGGATGTATTTGTTGTCCAATCAACTTGTAATCCCGTTAACGAGAATCTTATGGAGCTTCTTATCATTCTAGACGCTTTAAGGCGGGCGAGCGCGAGACGTATTTATGCTGTTATTCCTTATTATGGTTATGCTCGTCAAGATAAAAAGATAAAACCTCGTGAGCCTATCACCGCTCGTTTGGTAGCTAATATGATTGAAGCTTGCGGCGTCGACAGGGTTTTATCGATGGATTTACACTCGAATTCGATTCAAGGATTTTTTAATATACCTGTTGACCACCTAACCGCGCAGAATATTCTGGTTGGTGCGATGCACAAGAACGGACTTATTAACGAAGATATGATTCTTGTCAGCCCAGACGTAGGAGGAGTGCAGCGAGTCAACGAAGTCAGCAATAAGATTGAACAATTCTATGGTTTGAAAGTGCCATTGGCAATTATCGCAAAACGTCGTCCGGAGCCGAACGTCAGTGAAGTTTTGGAGATCATCGGACAGGTGCAAGATAAAGTTGCTGTTGTGTTCGATGACATGATAGACACTGCCGGCAGCGTTACGAATGGAGCGGGCGAGCTTGTTAAACGCGGCGCACGTGAAGTTCATGTGTATGCTTCACACGGTATATTTTCAGGCCCAGCGTATGATCGTATTAATGAAAGTCCATTAAAAAGCATTGTCGTAACCGATTCAATTCCACTCACCAGCAGTTCATCCAATAAGGTGGAAACGGTCAGTGCAGCCGGCATTTTCGCAAAAGCTATACGTAACTGCTTTGAATACGAGTCCATAAGTCAGATTTTCAATGAATCATACGAAGATGAACTTCTAGAAATGACTCGCAATAATGAATCCCACATATAAAATCAGGTAAACTGATTTGTTCTGTGCAGTGTAGGAGATTCGTATGTCAAAAGTTAATTTGATTATTGCTTTTGTTTGTATTTTGCTGATAACCGTGTTAACGGCTTGTCCTGCGCCGGTATTAGACGATACGTCGAGCGACACAACTGCTAGCTCTCAACCCGTTTCTGAAACGCGGATAGATACTGCGACGCAGACTGACGCTACAACTGCCGATTCAGCCGATTCGAACGGTGATTCGACAGGAGAAATCGGTTCATCCGAAACACCAGACAGTGAAAGCGAGCCTTCCGAATCTACGTCAGCCGACGAAAGCGGAAGTGAATCGGAGTCGTCGCAAGCACCGGTAACAGATGCGCTGAATCCTTTTCCGCCTGACGGCAGCATGTGGACTTACGACGATTTAGGCAAAAAACAGAATGAAAAAGTGCTGGTTTTGTGCGAGACCGACAAAGGGAACATTTTGTTTGAGATATATCCGGAAATCGCGCCGAACTCCGCGAAAGCATTTTTGAAACTTGTAAAAGACGAATACTATAACAATACTTATTTTCACCGTATCATTAAAGATTTCGTGGCGCAAGGCGGGAGTCCTTTGAACAGCATTGATCTGAAGCAGTATTCGTATAATAAAGAAAACTGGCCCACAAAAGTTAAAGAAAAAGTAGCGCTCGAAAAAGGAATTGGCGTCATCAACGACGAGCCGAATTATGCGAACAACGATCCCGGCACAATCTCGCTTGCGAAAGTCGGTTACGATAAGGACACCTATAAAGAAAACAGCGCGGGTGCGGAATTTTTTATCAACTTGAAATTCAACGCTGACCTAGACAAGCATTTCACTGTGTTCGGGAAAGTCGTGTCGGGAATGGATGTCGTTAAAAAGCTATCGCAAGACGATTTAATTCGTTCAATGCGCGAAATGCATTGATATCAATATTATATTGTTAATCATGTGATCCAGTAACAAAAGGACATATCGTGAATACGTCCGATAGATCAACGGTTAATGCAATAACGAAGCTCATATTTGTTGAAGACGAACCAGCACAAGCTGATCTAATAATCATTCCAGGTACGATGCGCTCACATTTAGCTGAAAAAGCAGCTGAACTCTATAGTCAGGGATACGCAAAAAGAATACTTTGTACAGGCGGCGTAAATAGCAAATTAAACATGAACGAGTGTGAGTTTGCTGCAAATATATTACTTAAGTCAGGAGTTAACCAAGACGATATATTACTCGAAAGTGAATCAACCAACACAAAAGAAAATGCTCATAATGCTTTGATACTGTTAAAACAGAATAAACTTGATCATTCACGAATCATTTTGATCTCAAAACCCTATCATGCTCGAAGATTATTGATGACTTTCAAGAAATCGTTTACGAACTCTATTCTTTATGTGATACCTGTTGAGGATGATAGACAAATAACTAAAAACAATTGGTTTGAAACATCTGACAAGAAAGAAATTGTGATGAATGAACTCAGAAAAATTGCTGAGTATTACCTGAAAGGAGATATCTCGTTTTGACCGATTTTGGCAAAACGATCGATGCTCGGTTGATATAAGTATTGAAAATAATACTACTCTGCTTTGCGGAATCCGAACACGCCTATCTTGCTTGCAACGACCGCCTCGTTTTCATCCTCGAACTGATCTCCCGGTACGCAGGT
>CAZRQJ010000220.1:0-2940 GCA_964602075.1 uncultured Planctomycetia bacterium | reverse complement strand
TAAAAAGTCTGCGCGTCGATGGTGTTGAGGTCACATACCGAATCCGTTTTATTCTCGCGTTGGAAGCTCATCTTGTCCATCCGAGATATGAGCCATATCGCCGAACGGCAACAGTCCTGCGCGTATTGCGAATCTGCAAGCGCACCAAGCGCAATCGCCAGGTTTGTTTTAAGTGTGCTGTCTGCGAAAAGGTTCGTATGCGCGCGGTTTATCGTGTCCTCATCCAGCGCTCCCTGCGGTGCGGAGTTCGCGATTTGGAGCGCTTGCTCGAATTCACGCTCTGGAATTACATCGCTTCTTACCATCCATAAACCAAGTTCCGGCGCGAGAGGAGCGTCAAAGGATTCTGCGGAATACAGCCTGTGCAGGACGCGTTCGCGTGAGTCGGTCAACTCACGGTCGTTACGCACCTGTCCGTCGCGAAATGCGATTGCACGAGTCTTTCCGTCCGGACAGCGAACGATAACGTACAGCTTGTTTGCTGCGAATTTTTCTATTTGTCCCTTCTCCCACTCTACCGCCTCGATGCTTTCAAGCAAAGAAGGCGGAACGGCAAGAATCTCAACCGACAGGTCAATTATCGTGTCGTTTTCATCGACATCCGGAAAGTATTTCGAAGCGATGTATTGCCTGACCGGTTGGGACAGCACAGCATTCACAGTCGGGTCTTCTTGAGATGTGAAGCCTGAATCCGCATTACCGGTCAGAACAATAAATGAAATGCTGAAAACGAGAATTAATCTAAACAACGGCTTGATTTCCCGGTTCGATTTTCGTTCACAAGTATGCATGAACGAGTCAGCCACGCAGCATACATGCGCCTAAAGATATTAATATCCTACGTGAATATAATCTCGCCGCCTGCTGCTTTACTATAAAAGTCGCCAACAGTAAGTATGTCTTCAACCTGCGCGATCAAATCTTCACGCTTGTACTTGAACATGTCCATTGCGGCTTTGCAAGCGTAGATGTGCCCGCCGGCATCGCTGATCATCTCGATGAATTCGGGAATCGGTGGAATGTCGAGTGCTTCCATCTGCTTTTGCATCATACTGGTCGCCATCGCGGACATGCCGGGGATGCTGCCGATACAGGTTGGAATGTGCATCGCGGGGTTGCCAACGGTCGCGACGCGAATTCCGTTCATCTTCTTTTTGTGAATCGCTTCAAGTCCGAAAAACGTAAAGAAAAGATTCGCATCAATTCCTTCCATACGCGCACCGTTCGCGAGCATCAACCCAGGGTAAATCCCATCAAGCGACCCCTTCGAAACGATTATCGAGACTTTCTTAATCTTCTCTTCCATAATACCCTCCCAATACCAGATCAAAAATATGAGAAAACGTAATCAACGCTGTAAAATATGATGCAGCTATACGCAGCCGTGCGGTTTTGGGATACCTGCAATGCGTGCTACTTTCTTAGCCGGTCCGCCGGGGAACAGATCGTAAAGCTCTTTTGTCGGAATCCCTCCCGAATTCTTCAGTCTGCGAATGGATGGTCCATCACCGGTCGTCTCGAATTCTTTACGCATAAACCTGATAACATCGAAATGTCGTTGTGTGAGTTCGTCAATACCTTCGAGTTTCGCGATTTCGTGGGCAATGTCCTCGTTCCAAAGTTTATAGTCGAGCAGGTATCCCTCCGCATCAACCTCAAGTGTAACGCCAGCTAAAGTTAACAATGGCATATCTTTAACTCTCCTGTTTGGATGTTTCCTTGCACTGTTTCGGGTAGTATTTACCCGCCATAGACATAACCGTGGGGATATAAAGGTTTTTACCCTTAACAAGCAGGTTCCAATATATCCACCTGAATGCCATTTTACCCCAATGGTTGATTCGCGATTCCTTGAGCAAAGTAAATGGTCCGAGTGCCGGGAAAGGAAATTTGCCGGGTAAAGGCTCTATATCGTAGTTGAAATCGACGAGTACCGCTTTACCGAAACCGGATTCAATAAAGCAGTTCGTATGCCCATCGAATACGCTCAAGAGTTCTTTATCTTCGATGTAGCGTGAGATGTTTTCCGTAAGTATTTCAGACTCAAAATGAGCAACCGAACCCGCTTTAGAAGTCGGGACATCTGTCGCATCGCCGATAACGAATATGTTTTCATACTTCTTCGATTGCAGGCTCTTCTTGTTAGTAGGGACAAAGTTCATGTCGTCGCCGAGTCCAGAGCGCTCAATCGCATCGTCTCCCATGTTTGTTGGCACGATTACCAGGCAGTCGTATGGTATCTCTTTATCTTCCCAGTCGTAAATTTTACGTGCTTCGCCATCGACGCGAGCTATCGAATAGTCGGGAGTGAGTTTGATATTCTTCCGCTCGAACATGTAACCTAGCACTTCAGAGCAAATCGGACGCGTAAACGCACCAGAGAGCGGCGTGACAAGTTCGATTTCGACGCGGTCGCGCATCCCGCGGCGCGTGAAGTGCCAGTCAGCGAGGAATGCAAATTCAATTGGTGCTACCGGGCATTTTATCGGCATTTCAGCAATATTGATAACGAGTCTTCCGCCCTGCCAAGAGTCAAAGAACTTTGCCAGTTCGGTTGTGCCTTCGTATGTGTAAAACTCAAAAGCGGTTTTTTTCCAGCCTGCTTCGGTTAATCCCTCCGTTTCAGTAGGACGAGGAGTACAACCGGTTGCTATTACAAGAATGTCGTAATCGAGCGACTTGCCGGATTTTAGTCTTACCACGCGTCTGTCAGTTTCGACAACCTCGATATCGTCTTTTACTAACTCAACACCGCTAGGAATAGGGAACTCTACTGAATTTTTTACGTCGTCATTGCTGTAAACACCGAATGGAATGAACAAAAATCCCGGCTGATAATAGTGATACGTAGATCTATCGACTATAGATATCCGCCACTTATCTACTGACAATTTTGCGCGTAATCGATTCGCTATCGTAGCGCCTGCTGTACCCGCACCC
>CAZRQJ010000219.1:0-3023 GCA_964602075.1 uncultured Planctomycetia bacterium | reverse complement strand
AGCGATACTGACGTATCGCGAGGAAGAGAGTTACTCACGTAACTCAATCCGAAGTCTAAACTTGGAGTACGGCATGTAATGTTCATTACAGTGATGCGGCTTACGAAAGATAACGCAAAATCCATCGTAACGCAGGCTTCCAGCCTGCATATCACAACGTCGTATCTTAAGTAAACTTTGATGAACATTCCGTTTTTCGCGAAAAAAATGAAAACGCCAATCAAAGCAAAGCATGCTGGATGCCTGCGCTACGTTAAATATTTCATATCCACACATTAAACTCGCCGAAAACGGTGTAAAATATCTTGTCTGGAGGGATTTGTTATGACTAACGGATTATCCAATCGGTTTTACATCTTTGTTGCCGCTCTAACAGCGATTGCATTGATTTTGTTGCTGTCAAGCTGCCCGAAACCGCCGTCGGATGGCGGAACTACTGCGACCAACACACCAGCAGCTGATACCGGAAGCGCTGCAACGGGAACAACGACGGGAAACGGTGACACGGCCAAGGATGTCGAAAAAGGGCATGAATCCGAAGAGGGAGATGCGACTGTCGAAATCGGTGCGGACAAGTATTTTCCCGACGAAAGCGGCGATAAGGGCGATGGAAAGAAGCCGACGAATAAGGAATGGAAGCCGCTCAAGTTTTCATCTCCCGTTTTCGGTAACAACGAGGCGATACCATCGAAGTATACCGCCGACGGCGAGGATATTAGTCCGCCATTGTCGATAAGCGGCGTCCCGAGCGAAACGGCGACGCTTGTAATAATCGTTGACGATCTAGACGCACAGGGCGCGGTGTGGGATCACTGGGTGCTTTTCAACATTCCGAAGGACGTAACTACAATTCCTGAAGGTACGACTCCCGGAGGCGCAAAGAAGGGACGCAACTCGTGGGGCGGGAACGGTTACGGCGGACCGAATCCGCCATCGGGTACGCACCGTTATCGCTTTAGGCTGTACGCTGTAGATAACATAGTCGGACTCGATGCCGGAGCAACGAAGGCAGAAGTTTTACAGGCGATTGAGGGGCACATTGTGGCGAAAAGTGAGTTTATCGGAAAATATGGACGATAAAGTACAGCTATCGTCGATCTCCCAAGAGTTATCTAGGCAGTTATCGCTTAGATTGCTTGGTATCTTATCGTTTGTACATAACAACGTGGTTTGTTCCCGAATTTTCTATATGTTAACTACCATATGGAAGTTAATGTCGAATCTGGCTTCAAAATACTTATATTCTTGATTTCATATTGAGAAACTCGACTGGATAATGATTCAATGCTTAAACTCCAATCAAACATGGCTTAAGCATCGCAATCAAATTTCACTAAAGATTATTCTATCGGTTTATCGGGTAAAATATTAATGGTATCTATCGAAGTTGTGGTTAACATTAACAGGTTGAACATTCGATGGAACTTTCAACCGAAAGGTGGTGCTTTATGTTAGAACCAGCACACAATCGGCGTGGTTCGGGTTTAATGATGGTAATTGTGCTTGGAATGGCTGCGATGATACTGATTATTGCGGCTATCAGTTTCGCGTACGGTTCCATCACATTCGCGGCAACGCGAACGAATTATATTAATGCGTTGATGCTTGCCGAAACAGCGCTCAACAAAACAATCAAAACTGCTCATATAAGCCCAACATCGTTTAACAATGTTCAAAAAGTTCCCGCAAATCCGGGATATACGGGACAAGCGTTGGTTGATTGGCTTTGGGAGTCCGCGCCTGGAATCGCACTCGGTACTGACAAAAAGATGTGCCTTCAGGAAGGCGATTTTGCGATTGGAGTTGCTAAGGACGGCAATTATATACGCTCTGTGCGCGTCAAATATACAACAGCTACCCCGCCAACTTTGCCGGCGGCGATGTATATTCATGCGAACAATGTTAACCCGATTATGAAGGGTGGCGCACTCAACATTGATGGGAAAGACTATTTAGCCCTGTCTAAGACTCCAAACGGTCCAGGCGCAGCTGTTCACGGTTTAGGAACATCAACACAAGCGGGTTATCAGGCGTGGATCGACTTGTTCAAGACGAATCCAATGAAGAACAAGAAAGACAACATACGAGGCAAAGGTCCAATTCCCGATGTAGTAAATGTTGGCAGTCTGCCGACTCTAACTGATTTAATAAATCTCTATACTCAATATGCTACCCTCACAATTGCTGGCGACTACAACATTTCAGGACCGAACGACGGTTCTTGGGGAACGCCAGCGTCACCGGAAATTGTGCTCATCAAGAACAACACAAAAATTTCCGGTAACGTATCGGGATGCGGTGTGCTTGTCGTCGAGGGCGATTGTGTGTTGACCGGCAACTTTACTTGGCAGGGAATTGTAGTCGTTAAAGGCAATCTTCAAGTAGGTCAGGGAAGCGCGGAAATCTGGGGTGCGATGCTTATAGAAAACCCAAACGCTACTGTGGAAGTGGATTTACGAGGCAGTTTCGATTGCCGGTATTCAACGCAAGCTTTGAATTATCTTCGTAACTTCATGATTATCAGGCGTGATACTTGGGAGGAACTGTAAAGATGAAGCTGAAACCGAACAGAAAGGGATTCAGTTTAGTCGAGGCGATGATTTCAGTTGTTCTTCTCGGTATTTTGGCAGTCGGTGCACTGATGATTTTTTATCAAACTGTCAATGTACAACTGTCGGGTGAAGACTTAGCCGCAGCAAACAATCTCGCTCGGACCGGGATAGAGACAGTAAAATTGATTCCTTGGGCGAATATTCCGCTCGATTCGACCGGAAACTGGTATCTCGATCCACCTACAAATTCAAGACCTAACACATACAATACAGCTGACGGGCAGTTTAAGGTTGTACGCACAATTACTGTCCCTGAAACCAACATGAAGCGCATTACCGTGCAGGTTTTTACAATTGATTCGCCTGGTGAGGCGGGTGTTTCAGCGGAGTCTGAAGTGACAATGATAACCGACATCTATAAGTTCGGCATCTAGGAGATTTCAATGAATACGCGTCGTATTGCAACGAAAC
>CAZRQJ010000218.1:0-3051 GCA_964602075.1 uncultured Planctomycetia bacterium | reverse complement strand
AAACGACGTTTGAAGAACTGTGGATACCCCTCCCCGCTCCAAGCTGGGCGGAGTAAGAAAGAATTTATGATGTAGCTGAGAGCAATAACTTCTTAACTATTTGTGCGAAGTGATCGACGCGCCTCAATCACCTTGTTATAACATAGAGCCTTTTTCTCAAGCAACATTGCTAAACGCATTACAGAATGCCGATGCTATAATCCGTTTGGGATTAGGAGGCTATTTATGTACGAACACCTCAAAGAAACCGATCCTGAAGTTTTTCAGGCGGTAGTTGATGAAGCGCATCGCGAGCATGCAAAACTCGAGCTAATCGCGAGCGAGAATTTTGTTCCATTTTCGATTCTCGAAGCAATGGGTCAGCCGATGCAGAACAAATATGCCGAGGGTTATCCAGGCAAACGTTACTACGGCGGTTGCGAATTTGTTGATAACGTAGAACGGCTGGCACGTTTGCGCGCAAAAAAACTTTTCGGTGCAGAGCATGCGAACGTACAGCCGCACTCGGGCGCACAGGCGAACATGGCGGCGTATATGGCGTTTCTGCAAGCGGGCGACAAGATTATGGGAATGGATCTGTCGCATGGCGGCCATTTAACTCACGGACATCCGCTCAACTTCAGCGGTATTTATTTCAACGTCGTGAGTTACGGGGTTGATTCCGAAACCGAGCAGATCAATTATTACACGCTCGCTGATCTTGTTGAAAAAGAAAAGCCTCGCATGCTAGTTGTTGGCGCAAGTGCTTATCCACGCCGCATAGATTTTGCGCGCATGCGTGAGATAGCCGCAAACGTTGACGCTTATTTGATGGTGGATATGGCGCACTGGGCGGGGCTCATTGCTGTTGGGCTTTATCCGAATCCAGTTCCTCACGCGCATGTGATTACGTCAACTGTTCACAAGACGCTGCGCGGTCCTCGCAGCGGTTTGATACTCTGCCCTAAAGATTTCAAGAAAGAGATTGATAAAGCTGTTTTTCCCGGTGTTCAGGGCGGACCGATGATGCACACTATCGCAGCAAAAGCCGTCTGCTTCAAACTCGCCGCTACGGATGAATTTCGCTCGTATCAACAACAGGTTTTGAAAAACGCGCAAACGCTTGCGCAGACGCTGGCGGACAAAGGCTTCCGCATCGTATCAGGAGGCACTGATTGTCACCTATTACTCGTAGACGTAAAGAGTAAGGGTTTGACAGGTAAACAAGCTGAAGAAAAACTTGACCGTGTTGGGATTACCGTAAACAAAAACACTATCCCGTTTGACACGGAAAAGCCGTTTATCGCAAGCGGAATAAGACTTGGTTCGCCGGCTCTAACTACTCGCGGGTTCAAAGAAGCGGAAATGGAAGAAGTTGCCGACCTTATTTCGACTGCGCTTCAGTCCGACGAGAGCGCGCCTGAACTCTCGATGATTACAAACAGGGTTGCGGCGCTGTGCGACCGCTATCCGATTTATAGAGAAATCTGGGAAGGGAATGAGCTTACTGTTGACAATGACGACGAGAACATCGTCGAAACTGAAGACTAGCGAAAACCTCCCCTGCCAATTCGAGTCTAGAGCTAAAGGAGAGAAACATGGATTCAAAGAAAATCTTCTCGGAAAGGGCTCAAAATCTGCGCCGCTCGGAGATTAGAGAGCTTCTAAAACTTACCGAACGAGCTGGAATAATCAGTTTCGCGGGTGGATTGCCGCATCCCGACACGATTAATCAGCAAGTTATGCTGGATCTTACAGAGCATGTCGTAAGCGAGCACGACTCTACCGCACTTCAGTATGGACCAACCGAAGGACGCAAGGAACTCCTCGAACAACTTATCAAGCTTCATAAAGAACAGGACAACATAGACATCTTTCTTGAAAATATGATCGTGACATCCGCAGCGCAGCAAGCAATAGCCTTGACTGCAAAAATATTTCTCGACGCTGAAGATGAAGTTGTTTGTGCGCGACCTACGTACCTTGGATTTCTTCAAGCTGTCAGAAGCTATCGAGGAAACTTCGTTGGTGTCGACCTAGACCCGAATGACGGTATGGAGGTTGATCAAGTTGAGAAAGTGCTCAAAGAACGCGGGGGAAAAGGACGCATTAAGTATTTATACACTGTGCCAGATTTTCAGAACCCGGCTGGCGTGACGTTGTCGCTCGAAAAACGCAAACGCCTGATTGATCTTGCTTACAAATATGAGTTTATTATCGTTGAGGACAGTCCGTATCGCCAGCTAAGATACACCGGAACATCAATTCCATCAATGCTTGCGCTGGATACCGAACGCGAAGCCGTCGTAACACTTTACACATTTTCAAAAATATTCGCGCCGGGACTTCGTTTGGGGTGGGTTGTCGGGCCTACTAGCGTCATCGATAAGCTGACTCTCGTTAAACAGCCTGCAGATCTTTGCACAAGTCCGTTTGCTCAACTGCTAGCTGCTCACTATATCGAAGGCGGCTACCTTGCACAACAGATACCTAAGATCGTCGAGTTCTATCGTCCAAAACAACAAGCTATGATCGAAGCATTCGAACGCGAGATGTGCGACGTTCCTGGCGTGAGTTTTACGAAACCAGAAGGCGGAATGTTCCTTTGGCTCCAACTACCTGAATGCGTAGATTCATCCGAGTTGTTCAAAAAGACAATCGAACAAAACGTTGCTTTTGTTGTTGGAGCGGCTTTCGACTGTTATGGCGAACGCAACAACGCAGGGCGTATGAACTTCAGCTTCCCGACAATCGAGCAGATACACGCTGGAGTAAAAATTATCGGTGATTGCGTCAAGGGTATGATTCATTCAAAGAGTGCAGCGATTTAGCGAGTTGTGCGCTATCGTCTTCTCATTTACGCTTTACATGTAGAAATAGAAGTAAACAAGTGCGCCACCTGCAACGAGCCAAGTCCAAATTGAGAAAACATAAAATTGTGCGTGTACAAGCAACCTTACAAGCCAGTTTATCGCCAACACTCCGCTTAAAAAAGCAGCACTTACGCCACACAACACAGGCACCGTAGCCAAATCGGTCACCGCGCTTACTTCGTCCCACTTCAAGACAAGT
>CAZRQJ010000217.1:0-3062 GCA_964602075.1 uncultured Planctomycetia bacterium | reverse complement strand
CGAATGAAATCGGCTCTAATTCAGGCGGTCGCGTAGACACAGCGGGATTATAGCAAACTCCAAGTGTATAACCAACAAATTATTTACCTTGTTTAATCCACCTTTGCCTGAATCATCCATTCGCCGTCGTCGAAGTCGGCAATGTGGTCGTCAGGGCGAGCCGTGAAGCTGTGACCTTTGGAGCTGTCGTCTAGCCCTGCAAAAACGCCGTTCGTAGCCGTTGGCGAGAAGTCGAAACAGACGAAAAACGTTTCGGGTACGTCAATGCGATCGAGTCTGAACTCACGCCATTCGAGAGTGTCGCCATAAGGGAACTCGGTGTATGGGAATACAGCGCGAGCAAGAGTCTTAAAACTTGCGTCGAGAATCGTGATTCTAAACATCGTGTCGGTTTCGGGCGCGCCGTAACGACCGCCCATCAACTTGACCGCCGTTAGTTTGCCGCCTCCCGCTTTATGAAATATCGTTGCATGTCCACTGCCGGCTATCGAACTCATAGACTCATTAGTACCGTCGCCGTAATGCAGAAAGCCCTCGGCGATTTTCTGGTCAGCGAAAAGGTCCGCCGTCGGATTCTTACCCTGATCAATGCGTTTAGAATTCCATTTGAGCACGGTGACAAGCAGACTTTCGGGAATCATCGCCGCCGCTTCTGCGCCGATTGTGCGCGCAACCGCGTCTTGAAATCGCGGCATCAGTTCCGCGCCAGTGGGCTTGCCTTCAAGCGCAGCTTTCATCGCTTCGCCGACTTTTTCATGCCCGTATTCGACACCGAGTTTATAGAACAAAACCGCTGCAAGCGAAGACGGGTCGGTAGGATTTCCTTCCGCCTGCTTCGCAATCCGTCTCGTACCGTCATGCGAAAAGTCGTACGGCACAGGGTATGCATTCTCGCCGAGTTTTTCCCAAATGTAATCGGTAATCACGCTTCCTGTGTAGTGCGCCCATCCCTCGCCCACACCCTCCGGCAGCCCCGATACCGAACTCATACCGCTGTACATCGAAATATGCCCGGGTTCGTGCGCGAATCCGTAGATGTTCTTGTAAGGACTGGTCGGCAGCAAATCGTCGGGCTTTTCAAGCTTAAGAAAGAATCGGTCAATTCCGTCGGTAAACAGACGTGTTTTTGTTTCGGTGACGGTGATTTCTATATACGTCGTGTCGGGAAGCGTCATACCGAGCTTTTCTTTGTAACCTTCGTGAACCGCGTCGTATATAACGGCGAACGATTCAGCCCATTTCTTTTCAATACCGTTGTATGTGACGACACTGTATTTGCTTTCTACTGTGCCTTGCAAATCGTTTTGAGCGGACGTACCGATGTCGCTCGCGTTTCTGCTCTTTGGTTCTCCACAAACGTTTTTAACGAGACTGCCCTGAACAACTACTACCCCCGCTATAAAACCTGCGGCAAAAACAAATACGAAAAGCCCAAAAGCCGTTAAAATGTTCATCTTCATCCCTGACTCCAGACGCGTTAAGCGTTAATATGGTATTTTAACGCGCGAATTTATTATAACGCGAATATGTCAAATTTGAAAGCAATACGACCGCTTTTTTCGCCCTAAAACATTCTACATCATCAACAGCAGACTAAGAGCCATCACCATCATACCGATGACGAGCCCATAGATTGCCAAATGGTGCTCGCCATATTCGCGAGCGGTAGGCAGAAGTTCGTCGAGAGAAATGAAAACCATTATTCCCGCTACGGATGCGAAAAGGATGCCGAAAACTGTTTCATTCATGAATGGACGCAGTATGAAATATCCAACAACGGCTCCCACCGGTTCGAGAACGCCGGATAGAAGCGACAGACCGAAGGCTCGGCGGCGGCTTCCCGTCGCGTAATACACAGGAATTGCCACGGCTATTCCTTCCGGAATATTATGAATCGCTATAGCAACTGCGATCACGACGCCCATGTGTGGGTCGTTCAGCGCGCTGACAAACGTCGCAAGTCCTTCGGGGAAGTTGTGAATAGCTATAACCAGTGCCATGAACAATCCCATTCTAAGAAGGCTATGACTCCTCTGATCGAAAACTTTTACGGTCCCAGTGTCCACAATCTGCGTAACTACTGCTTCGGTTTTGGTTTTTAACTGATTGCCGAGCGGTTCGCCGCTTATCTCTTCAACTTTGCGCGTTTCGTGCGGGTTTTGTCCTGACGGAATCAATTTGTCTATCACAGCAATAAGAATCATGCCGGCAAAAAACGAAATGACTGTAACCCATGTTCCTATTTCGATACCCATCGCGCTCGTAAGGGCGATCTTCGCCTTGCCGAATATTTCTATCATCGAAACGTAAATCATTACCCCGGCTGAAAAACCGAGAGCGACCGAAAGGAAACGCGTGTTGGTTCGCTTTGTGAAAAATGCGAGTGCGCTGCCTATGCCGGTCGAGAGTCCGGCAAACAGCGTAAGACCAAAAGCAAAAAGAATGTTACCGGAATCGAACATGTCAACCTTCAATATCTGTTAAGAACAGCGATTATTCCACATTCCTTAATAAATAATAAGCGCTCCGATGAATTGTAGTAAGCATTTGCAAAAATACTTGGGTAAAGATACAAACAATACTCTAATGTGATACTCAACTTGAGATGTTCGAAACTATCGCTTGGCAGTGCAAATGCAATAATAGCAATTAGTTCGATTCATTCCTTTAGTTGCTAAGAAGGTTGTTTGTTGTTATCATTAAGTGTCATGAAAGACAATAGAATCTACACAATTGGTCAGGGATCAAGGAAAGTCGGAGAGTTAATCGACCTTCTGATTAACTACGAAATTTGTATGCTAGTAGATGTACGTAGTTCACCATACTCCAAGTTCAATACAGATTTTAATCGCGGTGAGCTAGCGCAATTTCTCTCGAATAAAGATATAGCCTACGCGTATCTTGGCGATTACATCGGAGGTAGGCCAAGCGATACGCGATATTACGACGCTAGAGGTAGAGTAAATTATGATGATTTGTCAAATTCACGTAGGTATATACACGGTATTGAAAAGCTGCATGAGTTGATTGAGGATAGAGTCAGCATATGTATTTTTTGCAGT
>CAZRQJ010000216.1:0-3133 GCA_964602075.1 uncultured Planctomycetia bacterium | reverse complement strand
TACCTGTAGCTACGCTTGCGCCGCGATTGACTGTTCGTGAAAACCCGAAGTTTTCTTTGTTGCTCTTGAAAATTACACTCGCGAAAGGCAATTCGAGATTCTCAAAAGCGCGTTTGATAGCATTGCCGCTGCCATCTGGGCTTGCGTCGTCGATTACTATAACTTCTAAGATCGGCGTCAATTCGTGGTCAATTTGGACGTCAGGTCTGTCAAAAGACGAAGCGAGATGTTTAGACGCTTGAACTATCGCTCGTACGAGTTTTATGGTGCGCTCGGCGTTTGTGTAGTGAGGAATGACTACGGAGTAAAGCGCACAGGATGCGTCGAGGTTCCGAGATTTCGAGCAAACATATGACAGGTTGGGTGTGTTGTCCACGCTCTTATAATAACAAGTGAAACTTGAACACACTGCGCTTTCGCATTGCTAAGAACAAAATCGTCCTTTACTCAATGAGCAGCCATCGTTATCTAGGAATCAAGCGATACGTGCGCCTGACTAGCAGACAGTTGATGTTATAATCCGCTCGGCATTGGAGAGCCGTTATGAGTAAGGATTCAAGCACAATCGAAGAAAATCCCGATCCGCCGAAAGTCAATACAATGCGCGGTCCGGGAGCTGGCGCACAGGCATATCAACGCGTAATCCCAATACTCAACAAGATTTTCCTGCCGATGTTCAAGATATGGGTAGCGGGCGAAAACATAGGCGATGCGATTCGTGAAACCCGTAAGCTGATTGATAAAAGTTCGAACTCCACAACCATCATCAACTATCTCGGCGAACATTACACGCAGGAATGGAAAGTAAAACGTACCGTCGACGAATATCTGATGGCGCTCGAAAAAATCAAAGAATCCGGACTGCCTGCCACGGTGAGTCTCAAGCCAAGTCAGATGGGATTCGATGTGCCTGATACAGGACGCGGACTTGCTGCCAGAAATATGACAACGATTGTAGACAAGGCAGCAGAGCTTGGGCTTTTCGTATGGATCGATATGGAGCACATCGGTTTCACCGACTTCACAATAGAAATCTACACCGAATGGCTTAAAAATTACGACAACGTTGGCATCGTTCTTCAGGCGAACCTGCGACGCACGATGGCGGATATGCGAGCGATGTGCGCGCTTGATCGTTCGGTTTGTCCGATTCCTCCGAAAATCCGTTTGTGTAAAGGAATCTACAAAGAACCGGAAGCAGTCGCATTTGTGAAAAAAAACGAGGTTAACGAAAATTTCGGCGAGTTAATCCGTGAACTAATATTCAATTCATCTAACGACGTATGGGTAGCGGTTGCTACACACGACGATAAGTATGCCGATCAGGCAATTTCCCAGATAGCGGAACACGCTCATACACACTTCGAAGTTCAGATGCTGCGGGGTGTCCGTCCCGAAATGCAGCGCGACTTAATAGCGCGGAACGTGCGTCTTGCTATCTACACACCCTACGGCGAAGACAGCCTTCCTTACAGCTTCAGACGTGCGACCGAAGCGAACAACCTGACGGCAACGGTAATCAAGTCGCTATTGAGCGGTATCTATAAAAAGGTTTATCAGAAGTAGTTTTACATTTGGCTCGACGCACCTTCAATCATATTAAGCAGTTTCACCTTATAATCTGAATGTGACTCAATCACGTATCAAATCGCTTTCCGCTTTCAGTGCATGGCTTATGAATGCCCGTTCACTTTCCCCTAACACAGTCGAGGCGTACACTCGTGATGTTAAGCTGCTTTATGAATGGGTTTGTAAAATAGAAGACCGCGATGTGTCGCTAACCGACTTGAGTGCTGCTCAAATGCGCAGATATCTGGCGGAAAAAATTAAGAATGACGAGATAACCCGTATCAGTTACGGTCGCAAAATCGCATCGTTCAGAATGTTCGGCGAATACCTTGTAGAAACCGGTTTGCGCAGCGACAATCCAGCTTTATCGCTGAAAACGCCACGCGGCAAGAAAGAACTGCCGCCGTATATTCCCCGTGAGACCGTTGAAAGCCTGATGAATGTTTACGAAGCTGGAGAAGGCGAAAACACTTCTACCGATATGCTATCAACCGATGAATCGTTGAGCGAACTCGGCGAAATGCGCAACGCCGCCAAAACTCAAACCGACAATATTCGCAAACTGCCTGCGGCACTCGATTCTACGACTGCTATCGGTATGCGAAACCACACGCTTTTCGAGCTGATTTACTCTTCAGGCGTGCGTGTCAGCGAGGCGGTCGGCATAAACGTGAACGATGTCGATTTACGCCTGCGTCAGATTCGGGTCATAGGCAAGGGCGGCAAACCGCGGATTGTCGTGTTCGGCACGCGCGCTTGCGACCTTTTAACCACGCTGACGGCGCGAGGCGGTGCGCGTGAA
Organism: uncultured Planctomycetia bacterium; assembly: GCA_964602075.1. Lineage (GTDB taxonomy): Bacteria > 4484-113 > 4484-113 > JAGGVC01 > JAGGVC01 > JAGGVC01. The sequence continues at coordinate 762 of CAZRQJ010000216.1, read as the reverse complement.
ACATTACTCTCGTCCGGTTCCGCAAATGAAAACGCGACACCAGAAGACAAAGCCGCGCTGTTTCTTTCAAACAAGGGTGCACGCCTGTCAGTACGGCAGGTTCAGCATGCTCTAAAGCAGTTGCGTGAATTCGTGGGTGTCGAACTACCGCTTACGCCGCATAAACTTCGCCATGCGTTTGCGACTCACCTGCTCGAAGGCGGCGCTGACCTGCGCGTCATCCAGCAGTTGCTCGGTCACAGCGACATCGCCACAAGCGAAATCTACACACGTGTCGCCCCGAAACACCTAAGCAAGTCGTATCATTCCACCCACCCGCTTGGGGATTTGGACGTGGAGTGAGCATCCTTTACCTCTCCCGTCTCAATTGCGGGAAGAGAAGCACTTCACGAATCGACGTTTCGCCTGTAAGAAGCATCATCAGGCGGTCGATACCGATTCCGACACCGCCCGTCGGGGGCATGCCATATTCGAGTGCCGCTAGGAAATCCTCGTCCACCGCACGGAACATGTCGCCCGCTTTGTGCGCATCCTCGACCTGTTCCACCATGCGTTTGCGCTGGTCAATCGGGTCGTTCGCCTCGCTGAAGCTGTTTGCAACTTCGAACCCCGCCATAAAAAGTTCGAACCTATACACCATTCGCGGATCATTCGGTATGCGCTTTGCGAGCAGTGTCAGTTCAACCGGATAGTCAACAATAAACGTCAGTTGAATCAGATTCGGCTCGATTTTTTCTTTGAATATCTCGTCGAGCACTTTTT
>CAZRQJ010000215.1:1037-3166 GCA_964602075.1 uncultured Planctomycetia bacterium | reverse complement strand
CAATGCACACTTACAACCAGAGTAAAGGCGTATATGGAAATTTCGAAGAGTTAAAGAGCGAAGGTGTGCTGACGAACCTAACCTTTGAAACTCTGGAAAAATTCAAAATTGAAACCGCTATTGGAACATATGAACTTCTTCTACCGCCAGATGGGAAACATTTCAAGATTAACGGTACCGCAAAAGGAACGGGTGAAAAGTGGGAACTCGATGAAAACAGCGGTACGCTTTTTGATGGCATGTTCGGGATAGATACATCTGGCAAACTCGCGGCACCTGAAGGGGGCAGTTGATAGAATTGCATTCGCGGCGCGATGCATTACGATAAACGTGTAACGAGCGGTTAATAATAACATCACTAGCAGTTGCTTGTGATGTTGTATTTCACCTTTTTCGCAAGTGTATATCTTCGAAAATTGGGGGATAGTTATGGAATGTCCGAAATGCGGCAGGAAAGCTGTCACGTCTGTCGAGATTTGCTTTTTCTGCGGTCACAACATAAACGAACAGTATATGCCTGAAGTGCACAATAAAGGTTCGGCTGCATTTGTCGAAGAACCTAAACGCCTCTTTGAAGCGGAGAAATCTCGTTTGATAAGTACTGCAAGCAAAACTGCTCGAACAACAATCGTTAAAACGGTTGTGCTGTCCGTTGTGCTTGTCATACTCGTCGTGCTGCTTTCCAGCATCGGTGGTATATATAAGAAGTACATGGGACCACCGGAACTTGATACTCAAATCGAGTGGGCTGCTTACGAAATCAGTTTGATTCAAAAGGCGCAGAATCGATCGATGCGGGATATTCAACGCTTTATGAACTTTCAGCAGCTAGCTGATGCCGGCTATCTAAGCGAACTGAATATGGAATCGGTTGAACCTAATCGGATCTTAACCGCTCATGCCACATTCGAGCTGGCGACAGCTAATCCCGAAAGCACATATCTGATGTACATCGATACGCAGGACGGGTCACGATCGTGGACAATCGATCAGGACAGCAAAGATCAGTATCAAGAGATAAGTAAAAACTTGACGTGATAGGCTGTAAGCCGAAGAACGAGCGTCTTACGACTCTATCGATACTGAACACTAGTTTGTGCAGTTAGTGTGCGATTTCTTGGCATTCGCTTAGTTTGTTGACTTATTCGCTATGAGCGATATAATAATCGTTCGCCTTTGGCACGGTTGTTTGGCATTTTGTACAGGGTATGAACCTTGACACGGGTGATTAGCTCAGCGGTAGAGCATCTGACTTTTAATCAGGTGGTCACAGGTTCGATTCCTGTATCACCCATTTTTTTATGGCCCCATGGTCTAGAGGTTAGGACGGCACTCTTTCAAGGTGCAATCACGGGTTCGAGTCCCGTTGGGGCTACTTTTTTATTTTCGTGACTCACCACTTGATATTCCTTATTAAAGCAAAACGCGAAGTTGATCCTCTATTAAGCAAAACGCGAAGTTGATCCTCACACCCAGTCTGTCACCATCCACACGCAAATCGATATGTTCAATGAATCGCATCCTTTCGTCCGACTCTTCAAGCGGACATAGAGTAGTGTCCTTCTGGCACGTTTATCAATAACTAGGGGTGACGAAAATTGAATCAGTCGAAGTAGTTTTTGTCTCAAACCGCTATCTTCCTCGAAACACCGATCCGGACGGACTTACATAGAGCGAACTAAAAGACATCAGACTGGAAATGAACAACCGACCGCTCAAGGTTCTGGCTAGCTTACCCCGCTCAAAGCTTCAAACTCGAACTGATACAATCCCAACTATCGCACCCTGTTGCACTACATCCGTGAATTAGTGATCTATATCAATCGGAACACTGCACGACATACTTCGCGATTTAGAGATAATCACGGAATCAAACGTGAAGAAATCTTGCGTTTGCTGTTTGATATATAGAAATTGACGCAAACCAAGTGATACTGATAGCAATAAAAGTCAGTTTGTCCCACGATTGTTAATAATTGTTGATATGTTGTATAATATACTGCCGCTAACTTAATTGTCACGGTTAAGTTCTTTGATTGTCAACCTGCTGTAAAGTTCGGAGAGGGCTGTGCTTAAAGTAACAAATTTCGTTGAAACTGCAGGGTTCGAACATGCGGCGCTGTACGACG
>CAZRQJ010000215.1:0-1027 GCA_964602075.1 uncultured Planctomycetia bacterium | reverse complement strand
ATATTATTGGGATGTTATCTCCAAACTCCCAGACTATATAAACTCGTCACTGCATCCGGGGTTAATCGGCGTCGTGCATCCGATGGCTCACATCGAAGGAGCTGTCTTTATCGACGACGGCTCTGTTGTTGAAATCGGCTCGCATATTGTCGGTCCTGTATGGATAGGCAAGAACTGCCGAATCCGTGCAGGTTCATATATTCAAGGCAGCGTGATTTTGGGAGACAACGTCGATTTCGGTCACAACTGCAACGCATATAAATGCGTCATTCACGACGATACGAAGATTTTCCCGATGTGTTTTCTGGGCGCAAGCATTATCGGCGACAACGTAAGTATGCAAGCCGGCTGCATCTTGAACGGCATAACTCTTGCTCGCGACGAAATCGTCGTACGCGTTTCGGGCCAAATCTACAACACAGGTCTGATGAACCTCGGTGCGATTATCGGGCGTCACAGCAAACTCGGCGGACATGTGACTACGACGCCCGGAACTATGTTAGGATCATTCTCGACAATTCACGACAGCGTGTTTCTATCCGGTTTCTACGGACAAAAAACAGTGATAAAAGCGGAGCACAACCGCTGATAGCGTAGATACTCGTCTTTGCGATAACGAGCGGTTTAGCGATATAATCGCATCGTGGATCCGATTGATCATACTATATGGTGTCCGCGTGACGTAGCTATAAAGAAAACATGGCGGTTCTGCCTCGACTGCGAGCCGCGTCGTAAAGTCGGACGCTGTCCGTATATGTGGCTTTATTGGGAACGCAAAAAGCTAAAAGATGGCGACCCACCGCCTCCGCTTGAAGACTATTTACGCGTTTGCGCGTCTTGCGGTTCGAAGCTCTCTTTGCACGTTGCCTTGATTCACCTTTTGAACGCCGCGGGTTATCGTCACATAACTGTCGATTTCGACCATAAAACACATATAGCGACGTTTGAAAATTGTCCGTATTGCTTCACCGGCATCGGGTGGTATACGGGCAAGCCAGAGCCTGAAACACAATTATCGCCCGAAGAA
>CAZRQJ010000214.1:0-3205 GCA_964602075.1 uncultured Planctomycetia bacterium | reverse complement strand
TGATAAAGACCCCCAGTAGTCTCTTCATAAATGTTCCTCCAAATTAAAAAACGAATTGATCCTAAAAAAGGACAACCTATTATACCGAGTTTTTTAAGGAATTTGCATACGAGCAAGAAACGCGTTTTCAAAATAGAGATTTTCAGCTTACGACTTCGTTAGAGTTGTTTTTTTCTGTAGAATCTGAATACCCTACGGTTGTTAAATCGCTATCGGCGATTCGAAGTATCCAAGCGGGTGTTGCATCGAAACACTTCAGTTCTTTGTAAACTAAAACAGCGTCTTCTATTTTCCCTAGTTCAAACAGCGTTTGCGCTAGGTTTAGTTTCCCTTCGACTATGTATTCAGGAATTCCTGTTTCGTCCAGCAGCGTCAAAGCTCCATTAATCTCGTTCAAAATTGCTTCGACATTGTCACTTCGTGCTTCGAACTTATTTATGTAAGTCCTTCGGAGACCGATTTCGGGGATGTTACCCGATATTTCCGCGCAAACAAGCGACCGTTTAGCATAATCCAGAGCTGATGTTTTGTTTCCAAAATGCTCTATTGCCAATCCTATATTGCCTAGCGCAATTCCTTCCATTTCAGTGTTGCCAAGTTCGTTGAAGATATTTTCGGCTTGCGTTCCGTAATCTATAGCGCAAGGGTATTCACCTTGCTCAAAGCAAACAAGACCTAGATTAAGCAGCATATTAGCCTCTTCGCCTTTGTTGCCTATCGCACGATTCAGCTCCAATCCGTTTTGATAGTACCCGCGAGCGTCATCGAAACGACCTTGCATCGATGCGATAATTCCAATATTCGAATATGCGCGAGCTTTGCCAAGTCTGTCGCCAAGTTTGTCAAAAACTTCAAGCGCTGTTTTGTATGAAACGTACGCATCGTCCAAACGCCCAAGCGTTGTCAAGATCCTTCCGCTGTTCAAATATACGCTGCCCTCCAGATTTTTGTCCCCGCCTTTAGAAGCAGCGTTGAGAGCGTTTCCAAAGTATTCCATAGCCTCGCTTCGCTTGCCTCGTCGTTCGCTGATAAGTCCAAGCGTGAGCAAGATGCGACCGAGAGTTCGCTCGTCGCCAAGTTCTTCACACAAAACACGAGCTTTATCTTGATGTTCAAGCCCTTTGTCGATGTCCCCAAGATTCGCGACAAAAACTCCTAGCACTCGATGAATACGCGCCAAATCGCTCTTTGTTCCAATCTCTATGACTTGCGGAAGCAACGCTTCAGCAATGTCGAGCCCTCCTTTATAGAGACCGAGCGAATTCATTGTTTCGAGAAGAGATAATGTCAATGAGATTTCATGCACGCGTAGTTCGCTCGTGAGCGGTAAAATCGCCCTTAATGTACGCAGCGCGCTTTCATTCATTCGACGAGCGTCGGCAAATCTGTACATAGAGCCAAAGCGCAATGCCGCACGTTCATAGTAATCAGTCGCGAGTTTATAGTCCTCGCCTCGATCATAGTGAAATCCTAGAATCGCAGCATAATCGTCTGTTCGGTCTTCATACTTTGTGAGAATAGACTCCGCCGTAAGTTTATGGAGCGTTCGCTTGTTTGTTAGAAGCAAAGTTCCATATGCTGCTTCTTGCACGAGCAGATTCTTAAATATATAAGTCTCGTCACCGTCGTCACTTGTATTGGAAAGAAACACCATTTGTTTGTCGGCAAGTTCGTTCAATAAATTTCGCGTCGTTTCGCGTTCCATGTCGCGAGCAATTCGACAAAGAACGCGACACAGTATGTCGAGCGTGAACTCCGCGCCTATGACGCTCGCTTTCTGGAGAAGCTCTTTTAGCACTTTATCGAGCCTGTCTATACGGGAAAGTACAATTGAATTTACGCTGTGCGGAATAGAGATGCTATCAAGTCGTCCGAATATCTGCCAACCGCTTTCAGTAAGCCGAAAGATGTTCCGTTCAACGAGTAAATGAACGATCTCTTCTAGGAAGAACGGATTGCCTTGCGAGCGGTCAGTAATTAAACAAGCAAATTTATGAGGGATTACATATCCGTCCAACATGGTTTCGATTATCTGCTTGCACTCACTTTCCGATAATGGTCCTAACGAGATTCTTATCAAACTGTCGAAAGCCGCCAGACACTCCGGCAGTTCGTAATCGGAGCGATGAGCTAGAATCAGAATAATATCGCCGTCCGTTTCAACCTCATTAGCTATTATTTCAACACCATTTATCGAGCCTTCGTCAGCCCATTGCAGATCGTCAATACATATTACGAAAGGCAATCCAGTATCATTTGCGATCTTAGCAGATATAGACTCGAACAAACGCTTTATCGCAATCCGCCTTTCCGCTTCCAGGCTCGCAGCGTCGAGCTTCAAGCGCACATCGTCGTATGAAATTCCCATCATGCTACCGATGATTGGCAAACTGTCAGATACGTCATATCCCGCACGTTTAAGGCTGTCAAACTCTGATTGAAGTTTAAGTTTAGTATCGTCTTGCGAGTCAGCTTCGCTGATTTCAAAATACTGTCGAAGGATGTCGATAAGCGCGTAGTACGGTCGTGTTGTGTAGTTTGGGTTGATGGTCTTGATAATCGTTATTTTCGAATCGGTTTCAGTTTTCAAAACGTTGCACATTTCGTATATGAGACGAGATTTACCAATACCGGGAGTTCCGTCTATTGCCGCAATCGCTACACATCGCGTTTCAGTGCTTAGCGAGAGATGATACATTTTAACAAGAGCAGCTAACTCGTTGTTTCTTCCTACGAATTGTGTCCGCCCAGCTAATTTAGAGCGCTGCCAGCGTTCGGTCCGCACATGATTTACGGACTTTACCACGGCTACCGGTACCGGTTCAGCCTTGTTCTTCACAAAGATCGGATCTAGATCTTCGTAAACAAACAAATCCCCTAGATATTTCTTTGTGCCTCCTGTTATTAGAATGCTGTTCACCGGAGCGTTCGACTCCATTCGTTGTGCGGTGTTTACGGTGTCTCCCATTACTGTTATGTCTTTTTCACGACCCACACCAATCGTTCCGTAAACCACTTCGCCGTAATTTATGCCGATTCGCAGTCCTAGTTCGATTCCTTTTTGTTTTAATAGTGTATTTATCTGACCTAAACGATCCAGCATTGAGAGGCCGGCGCGGATCGCCATTTCGCTGTCGTTGTCGCCGGATATTTCGCTTCCGAACACAGCCATAATGCAATCGCCGATGTATTTGTCTATTTCACC
>CAZRQJ010000213.1:0-3209 GCA_964602075.1 uncultured Planctomycetia bacterium | reverse complement strand
TATAATGTAAAGCAAGCCGCTATGAACGGAAGTGCGGGAACGAACCCCCCAGTCACTCGCGCAACAATGAGAGCCAGCAACAACCCAACTACCGAGATCGGCAGATACAAATCTATCCCGCCCGCCTTACTCGCATCGCACAAACTTCTTCCAATCACGTTGTCTTTGATACCGAACCGTAGCGCAGCAAAAATAAAGAAGACGATCACTATCCAATCAGCAACTCCGAAAACAGGTGCAACTATTAACTGCCCAGCAACAGGCATCTTCAAAAGAAGAAAATCGCCTAAGGGAACTGAACCTTTCATACCCGCCGAGTAATACACCGCGAGTTCCTCCGCAATTTTTGCCGTAGGTCCGCTCGACACGCTGAATATATCGGCAAACGACATCACTACCGCTACTACAACGAGTTCCGCTGGACGCTTTAACGGAGTCACAAGCCAGCTACCCAACAAAAGCGCAAATATCAACAGATTTGCGGTTGCAACGGTTCCCAACAAAATGTTCGCCTCATTGAGAGCTTTAGAAATAAGAAACAGCGTCGCTTGCAACAGAAAGCAAATAGTAATCAACTTAAACCTATACTTATTCAAAACCTGTGGGTGCTCGGATACCGCTTTAGCGAATCGCAATGAAAAAAACGACCCGATAAAAATCATTACGACTATCGCAGCAAAATTAATCGCATGATAACCGTTTGCGCTTACATTAATATTAGCTAACGCAAGCGAAAGCGCTGCCGATGCTGCAAGCCAAGCAAGGAAAATCCAAACAATGGAATAAATAAAATTCAAATTTTCATTATCGGCTCTATGCGTCTGATTGTTCGTCATCGTTTTCATTTCGCAAATTACTTGGATAAATCCACTACGTCGCTTGAACAGCCGGGATCGATAACTCGCAATTGCAGGTGTTTTTCTAAGTGCGCCGACTCATATGTGTCTCGAACTAAATCGCACCGATTATTCTCTCGGCTCAAATGCCCTAACAATAGTGTCGCAGGCAGTCTGTCCATATTAAGAACTCCGTTCAGTGAATCGATATTAGAAAGATGCCCTCTAGGTCCGGAAATTCTATGTTTTAACTTGAGTGGATATCTGCCGCACTCTAACAGCCCCTCATCATGGTTCGATTCCCATAGCAGCAAATCAACTCCGCTCATAGTCTCTAATATTTCGCTGTTCCAAACTCCTAAATCGGTCGCAACGCCGACGCTCACACCGTCGCTCTCGAACCTGAATCCAAATGTTGGCGACGAATCGTGCGATAGCTCGACGACTTTGACGGAAAGCCCGTTTAATGAAGTTATCCCCTTTTTCAACGGAACAAACTCGGTATTGTATGCCCCTAACTCAAACCGAAGCGGTGGAGGACCGAAAACTTTCGGCGAACATTTCCGAAGCAATCCGTATAATCCGACAACATGGTCCGTGTGTGTGTGAGAGATAAACACATAATCAATATCTTCGAGAGCAACTCCACATTTGTTCAATCCATCAACTAATCGTCTAACAGATATTCCGCAGTCGATTAAAACCGTTCGGTTGCCCGCACGCAAAACATGCGCGTTTCCTTTGCTCGATGAAGCGACTGAACAAAAATAAGCATTCTGATACACCCTCGGATTATAACACTAGTGAAGTCCTAATAACGACTGAAACTAAACCAACGTGAATTAGAAGCGGCTGTTAACAATGAAACATACGCGTTTACTTGCTTGCTGCATTCATGCCCATAGCTTCGCGCAAGACGCGTTCCGAGTTATTACTGGAATATTCAATTGATCTATCGAGCGCGGTTTTCCCTTCGCTATCTTTCGCAAAAACATCAACGCCTAAATCAACCATAGTCTGTACCATTTCAGCGTTATTGTTCATAATCACATAATGCAGCATCGGCACTCCCATTTGGTTGACTGCTTCAGGGTCGGCACCCGCAGCAAGCAGGTCATAGAATATGTCAGTATAGCCTCTAACTGCTGCCAATGCTAATGGTGAGAAACCTAGTTTGTTGATAGCATTTATATCCGCTCCGTTATGGATCAGAAATGTCACGAACTCCCGATTTGCTTCATATCCCTCTAACGACGCGTGTATAGGTAATCCCCCGTTTTCCTCCCAGTATTCGTTGATATCGAAGCCCCGCTCAAGAAGCAACGCGACAATCTCCTTAGATTGAGAAAGACAAGCTGCATGGATAATGTTAATGCCATTTCGTGTTTCCTTCTGTAATACTGCGCCTGCTTCCAGCAAGTAAAAAAACACGTCTTCATGCCCCATCATTGCCGACGCATATATCGGCGACATTCTTGCCTGTTTATCAAGCGTGTTGATATCGGCTCCCTTTTCAACAAGCAATTTGACAATCGGTAACGATCCCGCATTAACTGATGAATGCAACGGACCGCGATCGTTTCTGTCTTTCACATTTATATCAGCTCCAAGCGTTATCAAATACTTCGCCATTTCAAGATTGCTATCGGCACAAACAACCATCAAAGTCGTCTGCGCCGAAGTGTTTCTATCGTCAACATTGGAGCCGTGCTCTAAAAGAAAATCCACAGCTTCTTTGTTTCCGCTTTTCGCTGCATAGTGGATCGCTGGCGATCCCTCGCCTTTACTTTTCACCTCTAGCTTTGCGCCATTCTCTAACAAGTCGGATATGATTTCCTTGTCGCCTCCCATACATGCAGCAAAAATTGGATATCTGCCGTCTCTTGTTGATTGACTGGGATCTACGCCTGCTTTTATTAGTAACAGAACGAGTTTTCTTGATTTCAAGAGACATGAATCTACTAGCTGTCGTGCGCCTATCTCAATCCCTCCTTCAGTCAACTTCTCTATTGCAGCTTCTTTCGAGCAATCCATCACAAAATCAAGGGCAAGCTTATCGAATTTCTCTATATCCTCTTCGCTGATTGACGGCCGCAATTCTTCAGGCGAAATTGCTTCATGAGGAACCTCCTCGTTTATCGGTTGATCTTGAGTGTTTACAATCTCGGTATCGCTATCGCGCTCTTCGGAACGTTCAATACAAGCATTCAAAAGCAAAGACATCAGGAAAAAAAAGATAATAAAACTTAATTGAATCTTCATCGGTCAAACATCTCCAAAAAGTCACGAAATTATAACCTACCACAAAAAAAACCTCGGGGTATCGCTACCCCGAGGATAACTATTTTAAGGCGGTCGAGCTCTTAAAAACAA
>CAZRQJ010000212.1:0-3332 GCA_964602075.1 uncultured Planctomycetia bacterium | reverse complement strand
GAATAGGATCAATCGTAGATTTTAACGGATTGCTTCGTGGTACGAGTTTTAGAACCGCTACGCATTACGCTGACATACGAGTAAACCTAGTTCATAAACATTATCGCAAGACAAAAAGTGAAGATATCGTGGCTCGTGTACGGAACATGATAGATGGAGTCGAGAAAGAATTTGGTGCGAATATCAAACTTGTCGAAGACCCACCGGGTCCACCTGTTCGTTCAACTCTTGTTGCGGAGTTATATGGACCTTATGGAAAGGAGCAACGCGAACTTGCATCAAAGATTAGCGACCAGTTTACGCAAACTGCTGAAGTAGTCGATGTTGACATGACAGTTAAGGACACATCTCCTCAATATGTTTTGACTATAGATAGAGCAAAAGCACACAGCATTGGCGTACCGGTGCAATTGGTTGTGCAATCAGTCGCTGGGTTAATGGGTGGTTACAACGTCAGCACCTTGCACGATGCAAACGAAGAAGAACAAGTACCAATAACGCTAAGATATCCCCTATCCAAACGTAATGAATTGAGGGATTTGAAAAGCATAACTGTTACGAGTATGGCTGGCGCAAAGGTACCGATAAGCGAACTTGTAAAAATTGAAGAGTCAGAGGTCGATCAAACCATCTATCACAAGAACTTGCTTCCAATAACCTATATTTTCGGCGAAATGGGTAAGCGCTCTAGCGTTTACGCTTCTTTTGATTTACTAAAATGGCAATCAGAGCAGAAGTTGCCTAAGGGTTTTGATCTTAAGTGGGAAGGCGAATGGGATTTGACTCTCAAGGTTTTTCGTGATTTAGGTATAGCTATGGGGGTAGCGATATTACTGATTTACTTGATTATGGTTGGTCGCTTTCATAGTTTCACCGAGCCTCTTGTTATCCTTGGCGCAGTCCCGTTGACTATGCTTGGTGTGTTGCCCGGTTTTGCGATTCTCGGAAACTTCGATGTGTACTTTTCAGCAACGGGTATGATTGGCGTCATTGCATTATCTGGAATTGTAGTTAGGAACAGCATTATCTTGATTGAGTTTATTGCGGATCAGAAATCAACTGGTAAGTCGCTGGAACAAGCGGTTATTGAAGCTGGAGCTGTGAGAACTCGACCGATAGTGTTAACAGCGCTCGCGGCGATGAGTGGAATGTTTGTGATAGTAGCAGACCCTGTTTGGAGTGGTTTGGCTTGGGCAATAATATTTGGTGTTATTGCCAGCACGACATTGTCGCTGGGAATCATCCCGATGCTGTACTACTCTTTGAAAGCAAGGAGCTGGGCAAAGGACCGGTAGTACCCCAGATGTTTATCGTTAGCCTTATAAAAAAAGCCCCGCGAACGGGGCTTTTAAGGTATTAGTAATGAAACCAAGGTCGCCCTCGCAGAACCCGCCGTCGGGGGGGGGAAACGAGTTCCTATAAGGGCGACTAAATACAGTATAGCGCGATTTTGTAAAAATGGTATATTTGATAAATCAGTTAGGCAAAAACCGCAGAAAATAAAGGTATGTGATTGTTTCACTAAGTCCGATCAAACCTAGACTGATGGTGTTTACATCAAGATCTTTTAGAGGGTAAAAAGCGCGTTTCTGGAAAATAAAAACGCCACCAACCAAAATAACCCTCAAACTGCTCAAATCCCAATTTTTTAACAAGCGTTTGGCTGGCATAATTATCATGCCAAATATGCGCCGAAGCAATTCCGTCAAGTTTTAGCATTTCATCGGTTTGATAAGCAGTTAAACTAGAGCCGAATCCTTTGCCGCGGTGTTCTTCAGGTGTATATATCATGCCCATCGTTCTAGATAAATGAGTCGAACTAGCGCAAACTATCTCATCGTCAACAATACAAGCAAAGCTTGGTCCAGCCTTTAGACACCATTTTAGATAACTGCTATCTTTATCTCCGTGAGGCCAACCCCTGCGTATCGTTTCAAACAACTCCGTTCCTGAAAACGAAACGCAATGATGCTTTACAAACTCACTGAAACGTGGTTCGCCTTTGATGTACCACAGGTGTGCAGCTGGTTCATATGTAACGCTCTCTGTGTAAGGCAAAAAGCCGGCTTCTACCGCTCCACGAGCTAGCGCAGGCGTAGCTTGATTGAGAAAAATGTAAGGTGTTGTCATTAATTCAGGAGACGATATTGAACCTCCTCGCCATGCGCCATAGCCCGGGAAACCATCTGGCAGTTCGCCTTCACCCATGGCTAGATTGATAAAGACCGATTTCCATATGTCATCAAAGGTTGACCATCCAGAAAGCCAATCGATACCCATTAACAAAATTGCATTGGGATTCAGAAGATTATCGGTCAAAACGGTAGTTGGTGGAATGTCTGGGTGCGCAACTGCTGCCCAAGACTCTAAACTGGATCTTACTGGATTGCTTTGTCCAACAACAATGTCGAGAACGCGAGCGATATCGTCTGATTGCAATTTGAATAACACGTTCTAATCTTAGCTTACGGTAGCGTTAATTGAGCTTTTTAAAGGTTGAAAAACATCGAAATGCGGGTATGATTTATGTTCTGATCATTCGAGGTAGGAAATGAAATCACACGGGTTTGCCCTTCTTTTGGCATTCTTTCTGTTTCTATTGATTTTTTCGTCCTGTAAAGGTGGAAGCAATACTACACCCGGATTAAATGGCGGTGTTGCTTCTCCTCCTGATGTTAGTATTGCTTATGGTTTTAAGGCAGACGGCAAGACCGTTCGGTTTCCTAAAGGAGCGACAATATCCGTTTATGTTCAAGATGGTTCTTCTGTCAGTGGATATCAACCAGGTCACAGGGGTGCGGCAGAAAAGTATGCTCTGCGTTGGAACAGCATAGGAAGTAAATACGGTTTGTTCAACATCGTCATAACTGATTCCCCAGACTCTGCAGCAATCAACCTTAGGTGGACAGAATCACTGGGAGGTAATTTGGCAGGGCAAACAACTTTCAGGTCTCATGGAGCATCGTTGCTTCTTCCAATAGACATTGTTATCGCTACTAATGTGAATGGATTAGTTGCAAGCTCTTCTCAAATCAGTATTACAGCGCTTCACGAAGTCGGACATGCTCTAGGCTTGTGGCAGCATTCAAGCAATCCTAATGATGTCATGTACCCTATGGCAATAAACGGAGCATTCAGTAAAGCGGACATCGCTACATTGTATCTTTGCTATACTACGTTTGCGGACATCATTGCTGGCGGAAGAGGAGTTTCTACTTCCAAAGAAGTTCGAACATACACGATTGAACGAGCAGACAACATTGGTTTAGCATATAATTGACTTTCATGAATACTAACGGACACCCTATTTCTAAACCTGATCTCACTGTTGA
>CAZRQJ010000211.1:0-3423 GCA_964602075.1 uncultured Planctomycetia bacterium | reverse complement strand
TTAAATCGTAGAATCCCATACTTCCTGTTCGAGGGATTGACACGATACGTGCAGCAGCAGACAAGTCGAGCGGTTCGTCTGTATTGGCAAGAATATCGAGAGATATTTTATACAGCGTCAGCTTAACTTCAATACTGCGATCTGAATCGTTTCCAACTTGCACTTGTCTGATATCTTCTGCTTGCAAGAAAAACATATATCCATTTAAGAAGTCCACACGAGCGCGTCTAATGAATGACTTTGTTTCGAGAGCCAAATGCAACACATTTCTATTCGTATCGAACACATAAAAAGCACCACTAGCGTTTGGATTGCGACGGTTCTCGGAAATAATGCCGATTTTTTCGTTTGGAAGGGCAAATATAGCGTTTGGCTTGTCTAACAATTCAAACTCAACTTCAATGTGTCTCTCGTCAGTCATCATCCCCAATATATGCGTAGTCGATGTTCTGTACGCGCTCGCATACCATGTTTTACCGGGAAGGAAGACGACGTCTCGCAGCGTACGCATACTAGGCAGAGCCGTAAACGCGCCTTTACCATCGAGTCTGTAGATGTAATGTGTCAAAATCGGTTTGCGCAGGTTTTCAAGAAATTGCAGACCATCGATCTGCTCGTAAAACTCCGGTTTCCGTATCATGGTAAAAAAAACACGATCATTGGAGCCACCCCATACGCCAGTCATACCGTACCCGCCGGTCAAAGGTTTGGCAGTGAGTCCGCGTGAAACCAACCACGCATCGCGCTTCATTGAATCAATCGCAATCATTCCTACCCAATAATCGCTGTGGTTGAAAATGTAATCAGGAAACCTGCGAGGCAGTAATTTCCTTACTCCCATTAGTTTTGTTTTATCTGGGCTGACAGAAGCAATGTTCTCCGCAGAAAGGCTACAAATTACAGTCGATTGCTGTAACGAAGGCGAAAAAGCAATCAACTTATCGTTACCCGGCGCATCGAAAGCTATTCCGATGTACATGTCGCCGGCATCTAAGAGAGGTGCGATTCGTGACTCAATCTTCTCAACAGCTAAATAATCAAACCTTACAAGTGCCAACCACCAAAGAAAAAGAAGTAGAAATGCCAGCGTCAGAGCCATTATTGCAATTGCGAATGTTCTGATTGAAACAGGCGCAGACTTTGACTGTTCACGTTTTTCTTTTTCTATGTGCAAAGCAGCTTCGGTTTTCTTTGTAAGCGTTGGCGGCTGCGGAGCCGTATTTCCGTTTTTCTTGATGTTAATAACTTTTGTATTCAAAGAAGACTGAACCTTATCCGTTGGACGCATATCAGTTCGATCGTTGGATTTTCGGTTGAAAAGCACACTAAATCATATCAACAAATAAACGGTTTAACAAATGCGATAATTGCAAACAACCAAAATCGATTGCAGCACTGGCGCATTTGAGTCTTAGAAATTAATAGTCCATTTATTAGAAAGATCTTGCACAATGTGCGCCGCCCAACCGACATACTTCGCCATAGGTATAAAGAGCAGTTGCGCAATCAACGTGCCGATAATTTTCGTCCAAATCAGGTAGAAATTCATAACTTTAATATCGCGTTCAGGGCGTTTACCGTTTATACACTGATCCGTTATGAGAGCCGCTGTCGGATCAACGAGCATGAACAACAGAAAAGTAGCTATTCCATTAACTAGTCCTGATAAAGTGGCAGCAGTCGCCCGGAGTTCAGGATACATCGCGCCTGATAGGAGCGACGACAGAACTCCAATTGTGTAGAAGGTAGTAACAAACAAGTGCCAAAAAAGAAACGCTTTCGGAATACTCTTCCAGTCATGATACTTCACAAAGTGCCTTTTGG
Organism: uncultured Planctomycetia bacterium; assembly: GCA_964602075.1. Taxonomy (GTDB): domain Bacteria; phylum 4484-113; class 4484-113; order JAGGVC01; family JAGGVC01; genus JAGGVC01. The sequence continues at coordinate 1,599 of CAZRQJ010000211.1, read as the reverse complement.
CGGGGAAGGATAGGCGAACGAAATTAACAGGATTCAGAACTCTAATCGCCGCACGAAACATACTCTTTCGGTTTTCAAAATCGAGTATCACGCTTGCGAAAACTCTCTGAAACGTCGGTGTATAAAAAGCCCCTATCATTGCACCGAAGGTGTATGCGAGAATCAACACTCTGAATTTTGGGATAACCAACATTTCAGCGTGTCCCGCAGGGCTAATCGCGACCGCTCCATCAATCATACCGCCAACGAACGGCGCTTGAATCATGTTTGACATTCTGGAAAAGATCATCAGAATGTTAAACAGAGAAAGTGCAATTGCAAGACGGCGTGTTGTTACGCCAGCAACACGAATCGACAGGTTCAGCGTATCAACAACGCTCATAAACGCGAGCAGGAAGAAGACGAGTATTACGACTCCATCAATGCTGAATACATCCGAGAGTAACGCCATATGAATCGCTCCGAACATTCGCGCGCAAACACGCTGAACGTGAAGCGGGATTATATCAAAGAGCGTTCAAACGACAGTCGTATCTGGCTTCTAAATCAGACTTCGCTTATTGTTAAACGGTAGTCTTCAATAATCGGATTTGTAAGTAGCTTTTCGCACGCTTCTATGCTTATCGCACGCGCAGAATCCATATCGTCAGCTTCAATTGTAAACGTGAGATATTTGCCTAGACGCACTTCTCGAATACTCATGAACGCGAGATTGGTAAGCGCGCTTTCAATCGCCTTCCCTTGTGGATCAAGAATGTCTTTGCGTGGAGAGACGAACACTTCGACAGCGTAAACCATATCAGTTCCTTGCATAGCGAGCGAAGAACTAGTTGTCGCCAGAAGTTATATCACTAACGCGTTTCATAACTTCTTTATAAACGTCCTCTACATCGCCGAGATCGAAACGAAACACGTCCTTATCGAGTTTCTTGCCGGTTTTAGCATCCCAGAGTCTGCAGGTATCAGGGGTGATTTCATCGCCCAACAAGATGTTTGAATCGTCGCGACCGAATTCGAGTTTGAAATCAACGAGCTTAATGCCGCATCCAACAAAAAACTCAGCCAAAACATCGTTGATTTCTAGAGCTGCTTTGCGAAGATAGTTGTATTCAGACATGCTCAACAAACCAAGAAGGAATACATGGTCGAAAGCCAAAAGCGGATCATGCTGTTCGTCTGACTTATAATAGAACTCAACCAGTGGTTGTTCAAGTTCCTTACCTTCAGGTAGACCTGTGCGTCTTTGAAGCGACCCCGCAACTATGTTACGAACTACAACTTCCAGCGGGATCATCTTAAGGTGTTTGACAACTTGTTCGTTCGGCGAAATCTTACTTACAAAATGGGTTGTAATCCCCTTTTTTTCTAACATCGTACAAAGAGCGCTTGAAATCTCGCAATTTATTGCGCCCTTGCCTGATAATGATGACTTCTTGTCGCCGTCGAACGCGGTCAGGCTATCCTTAAAATCTTGGATAAGGAAGTTTGGATCGTCCGTCGACCATAAAATCTTGGCTTTACCTTCATAGAGTTTATCACGTTTCTGCATAACAACACCTCCTGACTCAGTAGAGTCGAGCCAATCCTAGTGTCTGAAGT
>CAZRQJ010000210.1:0-3461 GCA_964602075.1 uncultured Planctomycetia bacterium | reverse complement strand
AAATGACTTCCCCGCTCGTTGCACCCTACGGCTGGCGCCGCAGGGGACCCGCGAAAGACCCACCCACCCATGATACGACTAACCGATAGAGTTCGCTTCAGATCAGCGAAGCGAGGTTAGACAACACCACTTCCCCCCACTCCCGCCCCTTTCCCTTCAGTGCAAGTTTGCGGAGCGGGTTGCGGAAATACGGGAAATGCAGGCGTTGCAGGCGGAATCGAAAAAGAAAACCGACGAACTGTTTCAGTCGCTTCTATACCGCGCCTTCGACGGCGAGCTATAGTGACACGATTCTCTGAATCGTGAATATTTAACTGCACGTTTCGGAAAAACGTGTCACGTCGTCGCGCGGTTTGCTATCCCTTAACCACCATTTGGAGCAAGCTGTCGGGCGAAAAGCAGGCGGCGGCGGCGGATTGAACTTGCGCGGGCGTGACGCCTTCGACACCCGCCATGAATTTTGGCAGGAAGTCGAAGCCTGCGCCGGTCATCTCCCACTGCCCGAAACGCATGAGTTTGTCCTGCGGATTTTCGAGCGATATAACCTGATATCCGTTGATAAAACCTTTAATCCCGTTGAGTTCGCTTTCGGATAGGGGTGCGCCGCACACACGCGACAGCTGGTCGTTCACTGCCGCATAAATAGCCTGCTCGTTTGTGGGCGAGAAGCCGAGATAAAACATTACTACGCCGCCGGACTTCCAAGGAACGAACGCTCCCACCGAGCGGTAAGCCAGCCCTTTCTCATAAACGATTTCGCGGAACGAGCGGACTGAAAGAAGCGAGCCGAGCGCCATCAATGGCGCGTAATCGCTTGAAAGCGCGCTCGTCGCGTCGACGACGCCGTTCGTCCGTGCGCCGATGACAAGCATATTCTGCTGACGGGCGAGGTTAACTTGGTATGCGCCTTTGAGACCGATTTCAGGAGCGGGCATAGCGACGGGCGAGAACGGCGCGCCTGTGCCGTTTAAGAGCGTGCCGAGCGATATGGAGAGATCGCCGTTCATGCCGGCTTTCGAAGCGTCGCCGACGAACATGAAAACTGCGCCCTTTGGATTCGACATTCGTTCCCAGTGCGCCTTCACGTCGTCTATTGTCATTGCGGTTATTGATTCAGCGCTGCCGAAAGCCGAGTGCGCGTAGGGATGACCTTGAAACGCCGCGCTTTTGAAACTGTCGAGTCCAACAGTGACTATGTCTTCCGATGCGCCGGCAAGATGCGCAAGCTGCGAGCCGCGTGCGCTGTCGAACGATTGAGCGTCGAATCTAGGTTTGCTACACAGTTTTTTTAACAGATCTAACGCCGAAGCGGATTTGTCAATTGTTGTGGTTATGTAAACCTGCGAATAATCGCGATCGGCTCCGCTCCCGTATGAATTGCCAAGTTCAGATATCGTTCGTGCGGCTGCGTCGCGCGTTATCGCCGCACTTCCTGATTCGAGAAGCGACAGCGTTAGCTGTGTCAGCCCGTCTCTGCCTTGCGGGTCGTGCGCGCTGCCAGCCGGAAAAAACACACCCATTGAGCATATGTCGGCGCCGGGCAGGTTCACGACTATCGCCTTCATTCCGTTTGGGAGCGTGGACGATTTTAAGTCGCTCGCGGCAGGCGCAGGCGGCGCACCGGTTCCCGTGCGCTCCGTTACCGCATCGGGATAGATCGTTTTTTCCAGTTCCAGCGCACCCTGCGATGTCGGCAGAGTGGCAAGCGCGGCATCGAATTCGTTACGCCCGTTAGACGCTGCACCTTGCTTTGGGCGAAAAAATATTACTTTGCAGTTTTCACGCACAAAATAAGCGTTTGCGACGCGTTTTACATCGGAAACGGCAACTTTTTTAAGATTATCGGCATAATTAAGATAGTAATCTACGTTTCCGTACACCGCGGCTTCACCAAGCAGACGCGCGCGTTCCTGCGTACCCGCCTGATAGAACCGTATCGCCATCTGCAACTCTGAAATCGCCGCGCTCACTTCGTCCGCCGTCGGTCCGTTCGACGTGAAATCCGCAAGCGCAGTAAGAATTCCCGCTGCCGTCTGCTCAAGTCCGGTGGTCGGCTTTGGAGATGCGAAAACTGCAAACATTCCAACGTCTCGAAACTGCGAATATCCGCCATAAACCGACGATGCGCCGTTTGCAGTTAGTTTTTTTAGGCGCGAGTTTCGACTTGTTAGTAATATGTGTTCAGCGACTTCCAGAGCATATCTATCGCTATGGCGTGCGCCTCCGGTTTTGAATCCGATTGCGACAAGCGTGCCCGTAAATTTGCCAATTTCCTCCGCTTCTGTGAATCCGGAAAGCGAGTTCGACGGCGATTCCCATTTTGGCGCGACTCCAGACTTAGCCCAGTTCGCCGTTTTTGTTTTTATCTCCGCAACCGCTTCAGACGGTTTCACGTCGCCCGCAATCACGAATATCGCGTTTTCTGGCGAGTAGAATTTTTTGTAGTAATCGACAAAATTCGAGCGCATCAAGCTCTTTATCGAATCAGCGCTGCCGATAACGCGCTTGCCGTAGCGATTGTCCGCGAACACGAGCGCTTTAAGCTCCTCATAGGGATATATGTCGGGATCGTCAATGCGCTGTTTGATTTCTTCGGCGATTACACTGCGCTCGGTCGTTACGCTCGCATCGTCGAGTTTAAGGTTCATCAGGCTGTCGGTCAGCGTATCTACCGCGAGGTCGAGATTGTCGCTCGATACCGTATTGTAAAAGTGAGTATAGTCGTACCACGTGCCAGCGCTCGTCATACCGCCTACGTCGATTATTTCGTCGCGGTTCTGGCGCGGCGCGCGCTTATCCGTGCCGTGATAAAACATATGTTCAAAAAAATGTGCAAGCCCCCACGTTTCGTCAGTTTCGACCAGGCTTCCAGTTTTCATCCAAACATCTACTGTCACAATCGGATTCGTATGGTCCTCCCAGACGATAACCGCCACCCCGTTGTCGAGTTTGTCAACTGTGAGCTTTTTATCCGCGTCGTCAAGCGCGAATGCGCGAGTTGCATACAGAACAACCGCCAGATAGAATACAAAAAAGTGCAAAAAACGAATGAACTTTGCCATCACAGAGCCTTAAAGAAAGCGATAAAGACGAACAATAATACCCGACATCGGGGTATGAATGAATTTTGACGCGTCGTCGATATCGAAACTGATTGCTGAATCTGGTGATAATATAGCGGTGAACCGAGTTTGCTGTTGTGCTGGAGAGTGATTCGATGGGCAAAGTATTACTTAAAAACGGGCGGCTATACGACTTCGGTCCGCGTATCGACGAGACGGGCGACCTTCTTGTCGAAAACGGGCGGATCGCAAGCATCGGCGGTGACATCAAGCTGGATGGAGTCGAAATACCGCAAGGCGTCTGGACGGAATTTGAGACGGCAGGCATGCGCGTGCTTAACTGCAGCGGCAAAATCGTCAGCCCCGGTTTTATAGATTTACATGTCCACCTGCGCGAAC
>CAZRQJ010000209.1:2037-3466 GCA_964602075.1 uncultured Planctomycetia bacterium | reverse complement strand
AATCAACATTGAAGGCAATCGTTACTCTCCGAAACCGGTATCAGAACCGACTGCACAACCTAACGATTATGTATATACCTCTCCCAGCGACTCACCGAAAATCATGCATCCTACCGATTTGTTGACCGAATATAGAAAAACTGACGCGACTGGTGTTGCCGTATTCAACGAGTTTATCGGTGGACGTTATCGAATCATTGTACTTGCCGCTCCTTTGGATGAACATGAGCCTACCTATATAGGATCACCGTCGATCACCCCCTTGCCAACGATTTTCGGGTCGGGGCTAGGCACATACAACATAGTCGTAACTTTCTGAAGAATTCGATAATTGTTTGATTAAGCGAACGGAACGTCAATGTGTGACAGCAGGTTCTGTCTAAAGCCTGCTTCATGCGGAACACCCGTAACTACAATCGCACCATCTTTGTCAACTAAGATTTCTAATCCACACGCAGAATCGCCTTTGTCAATAATAATCCTTTCAACTAAAGAGCGATAACGATCCGTAAGAAAGAGCAAGCGTTGGTTGGAAGATCCGCGCCATAGCAGGTTCGCGTGTAACTCCGATTCATATCTACCATCAATCAAAAGATCGACAAATCTCAATAGTTTGTTAAAAGAACTTGCATCTCGATTCATAAGTTCTTCTATCGTGTAACCTGTATAACACACGACTCCAAGATCGAGCTGCGCCTTAACCGATTCTATCAACTCACTCAACTCATCCGCTTGTTCAAATGGTTCTCCACCGGAAATCGTTATACCTTCAATATTTTTTTGCAAAATTACCCACTCGACAAGCTCCGTAACCGGGATTTGCTTTCCACCATATGGCGATATAGTTTCAGGAGATATACAATCGGGGCATCGAAAGGGACACCCTTGCACCCATATACAAGCACGAGAGTGTGGGCCTAATACTGTAACAGGTGAAGCCAATCTGTGAATATTTAATGTTGGTGATAAATCTGTCATTATCCGCCGAGTAACTTCTTCGCGGCAATCTTACCAGCTTCTACTCCTGGCTGGTCGAAAGGATTTACGTTCCACATTATGCCAGCATATGAAGTAGCTAACATCCACAACATGATAAACTCCCCAATATGATGCGCGTCAACTCTAGGAAATTCGATCTCGATGCATGGTCGTCCAGCATCGGACAATGCCTGTTCAGTCGCTAAACACTCAGCGTGAATAATCTCCTCAAATGCCTTTCCTTCGAGGTAACCAAACTTTTCACGCGCAAGGTCAGGAACCGAAATCGCGCATAGATTCTTGTCCCAGTTTTTTACGCGAAGGAAAATAAAAGCTTTGTCGTTCGGACCGTCTTGATACAACTGAACTTGACTGTGTTGATCGGTAGAGCCCATCGCTTTAATCGGTGTTGTACCAGCGGGAATTACGAGCGGGTTGCCGTTCATATCTG
>CAZRQJ010000209.1:0-2014 GCA_964602075.1 uncultured Planctomycetia bacterium | reverse complement strand
ATTGACGCCACCAATCCGCCCACAAGTACAAACCATCGCTGTACGGCATCATGACAACCATAGGCAGCTTGTGAGTTGTGCCTAATTCGAATAGAACACGCGCAAGTTTCAATGCCTGATTGTTTTTTTCATCGCTCGAAACGCAAGCATCGCGCATTGAGATTGCACCTTCGATGAGAGAATCAACATCTATACCGGTAGCTGCAGCGCTCAAAAGCCCAACGCTTGATAGAACGCTAAAGCGACCACCGATGTCTCGTGGAATGGACAATAGTCTGAAACCCATTTCACAGGCAATATCTTTCAACAAGCTCTTTTCGGTATCGGTTATACAAATGAAACGCTGCGCTATCTCTTTATGATTCAGTTTACGGTTGAAGTAATCGAGCGCGACAAAAAACGAAACCATAGTTTCAAGCGTACCGCCGCTCTTTGTTATGACGTTGACGTATGTTCTTGCTGGATTGAGTCTATCTAATACCGTTTTTGTTACATTTGGATCGACATTGTCCAATATATGAAGTTTGAGGTTTCCGTCTATTTCGTTTGCTCTAGGCGGATTAAGGGAGGCTCGCAGCGCGATATTACCGAGTGCGCTGCCACCGATACCGAGCAACAATAAATCATCCGCATTGGAATTAATCTCCGCCGCGTATTCTTTGATTAAATCAAGTTCGTTTAATCTCTCGCCTAAAAAATACCAACCGTTAGGCCAGTTATGGGGATTGTCAAGTAGAAATTTAACGGGATCAATTATCTCTTGCTTATCTTTTGTAAAATGCCGTACCGAAACATCCGTTTCTTTTATTTTGCAACGCGAATAATCGATTAATAAGGTCACATCATTACTCCAGATTGGTTGCACTGAATACTAATGCTAGGAAACTTGTATCTCCAAAGTATCCGTCACAATTGCTCCAGCAGTATCTTGAACCGTGAGCGTAATTGTATATGTGCCGGCTGAATCTGTCGTCCAGTATGTAGATACGGTTCCATCTGCAAATGTCTGATTTGTAAATTCACCGTGTTCTGCGTTGCCGTCGTTCCATATAAAGGAAAGAGTATCACCATCTGCGTCTGTTACACCGCTGCTGAAAACAATAACCGAATTTTTACTGTATTCGTCGGTGTTCGAATGAAGGCCGTCTAAAACAAATTCTGGCGGTGTGTTAGGTTCAATGTTCGCAGGTTTCTCCTTAAACAAAGCAAATGTACCGCTGTAGCCCGAAATACCGCTTGTTGGCATAACGGAATACGCATACGAACCTGTGGTATCAGCTTGCGCAACAACGCCTTGCAACTCTACCCATGCATCTTCTGGTTTATCAAAATAATCATCGAAACGATAAATCTTGTATGAAGTCAGAGGTTCAACTGCCGAAAGAAGCACCCAAGTAAATGTAACATTCTTGCGAAATATCGTGTCGATAGGCGTGTTGAGGATTATTGCGGACAGTACTGTTTGTGCTCCTTCTGGAAACAACGCAGCGTCGATTTCATCGCCGGCAAGTTGATCGCTGATCAGAACAATAGTACTTTCGGTAAAGCAACCGTTAGGAAACAGCACCCTAGCACCACTATCCATATCAGCGGAATCGTCGGCACCGGGTTCTATAACCGTCTCGGTAAGTAGGTTCGTCCGCCTTTCGTTGTCTGCCGTTCCACAAGAAACGACAAAGACGACACCTAACATCAACAATAACAGAATCAATATACTAACGAATCGTAAAGACATTGAAAGCCTCCGAAGAAGCGTATTTTGATATACAACCTTTGAATCGGGTGTATATCCAACAATTTGCCTAAGTCGATTGCATTATACAATACAACTCGCGATTTGTACGCAATAGCTACGAACGACCTTTTGATTGAAATCAAAGATTACCTGATTTGTGCCTGACAATATCGGCATCAACTAGGTAAATAACATCTTCTGCGATAGCGCGCGCTAAGTCGCCTACACGTTCCAGGTATCTCGCTACTCCATACAGAGCCATAAAATATTCTGCTTTTT
>CAZRQJ010000208.1:0-3487 GCA_964602075.1 uncultured Planctomycetia bacterium | reverse complement strand
AATTTCGCTCGCAATCGAACTTGCTGGAGAAACCGATTTTCGCTTGAAATCTCTGGGTATTGACGAGTATGATGTTATGGCTTCCTTTACTAAGGAGGTTATGAGTTTATGAACAAACATAGCAATATATTATTTGTGAAGCGTGCCCGTGATGAATGGCGTACGCTTTTGCTCATTATTTTGTCCACAAATCACATGGACGACCCTGACTAGCGATAACAAGCATAAAGGTTATAACAACGTAGCTGAAACTACATCTTAAATATTCAAATTACAAGAGGGAGAACAGTAATGTTTCTTAGTATGAAAGAAAGTCTAACCCCAGACGAAATGAGTCAACTCGTTGCTCTAACAGTTGAGAATTATCGCGAATTTTTGAATCCGAAGCTTCTTGAACTCAAAGATAGCGGAGTTATGCAAGAAGCCGAGTGGAGCGCCGATGGTGCAATCATGCGCGATATTGAAGGAAATGAGTTCATTGATTGCCTAGCTGGATACGGAGTTTTCGTGCTCGGTCATCGTCCAAAGCGAGTGGTAGATGCTGTACTTAGCATCTACAGCAGAATGGGGCTTTACAGTCAAGAACTCCTCAGTCCGCTTCAAGGTGAACTTGCACGTAAACTCGCTTCAATAACACCTGGCGACTTGAAGTTTACTTATTATCACCTCGGCGGCGGTGAAAGCAACGATGCTGCAATAAAGATAGCGCGTTCATACCATCGGGTTGTTAATCGCGACGACAGATACATCCATGTAACATTTAGGACCGCGTTTCATGGTAAGACATTCGGAGCGCTATCCGCTACAAATCGCCCGGGACTTAAGTATCGTTTTTTACCGCTCGTCACAGGCATAGGAGAGCCCGGAACGGTTGCGGAGTACAACAACCTTGACAGCCTTGAACGCGTAATGTCTTTAGTTGGCTATCGCGCTGCAAGCGTTATCGTCGAGCCGGTTCAAGGAGAAGGCGGCATAATCGTTCCGTCCAGCGACTTCCTGCCGGGAGTGCGCGCACTCTGCGACAGATATGGCGCACTTTTGCATGTTGATGAAGTGCAAAGCGGTTTCTGCCGTTCTGGTCGTATGTTTTGTTGCGAATACACCGGTGTCGTCCCAGATATAATGACTATGGCGAAAGCAATGAGCGGTGGAGTATTTCCAATAAGCGCGATGACGGTTCGCCCACATGTTATAAAAGCCGCAGAAGAAAACCCATGGTATTTCACAAACACATATGCTGGCAGCGCGCCTGGTTGCGCAGCAGCGCTTGCTGCGATATCTATGATGGAAGATGAAAATATCGCGATGCAAAGCGCTGAAAAAGGTTTGTTTTTCAAGGAAGAGCTTCAAAAGATAGCTATTGACTTTCCGAAAGTGATCAAAGAAGTGCGCGGACTTGGAATGTGGATCGGTGTCGAATTTTACGATGATAAAATTGCGACTAAAGTTGCCCAGTCGTTGTTTCGGAAACGTATTTTGGTAGCACATACAATAAACAACCCGAAGGTCATGCGTCTTCAACCGCCGGTTGTGATTACAGACGAACAACTTGCAAAAGTTATATCCGCGTTCCGTCAATCTGTTGCGGAGTAATCGAAGCACATTTATCGGCGCAGGTTAACGCTTGCGCCGTTTTTTTCCGTAGAGCATATCGTCTGAAACGCTTATTTACAACAAGTTTGATTATCTGATAGAATACGCTTGTCACTTAAGAACTACTAATCTTGAATTATCGAACCTTCGCTTAACGTACCGTACATTCGAGTGTTGTGTGATTTTTAAGTGGTTCTATCAAACTCGCTTTTCTTACCCTTTTTATGATTAAGCGATACCAAAACCACTTGGCTTAAAAGTACTCAACTTGGAACGCACTGATTTCTATGAATGTGTTTCGAGTCCGACTGTTGATTATTTTTTGTTCTAGTGTGATTTAAACAAATTCGGAGTGTGAGAGGTGAACGGTTTAAACCTCATCCACAACATCGCACTTATAGTTTCGTTGCTAGTTTTATATCAGTTTGTTGTGCGCTCACTGGGGAAACGGAGTATAAGGCAACAGTTTTTGTCGGGATTGCTGTTTGGCATTGTTGGCGTTATCGGCATGATGACGCCATTACACTTCAAAGAAGGAATTATTTTTGACGGGCGTTCGATTATATTAGGAATTGCAGGACTTTTTGGCGGACCGATTACAGCTATTACTGCTGCCGTAATTTGTGGCGCATATCGAATATATTTGAGCGGCGCAGGCATGCTTATGGGAGTTCTTGTTATCAGCGAAGCAACTTTACTTGGTGTTTTATTTTATTATTTTAGACGGTCTTATCCGCACTTATTTAACACGCTTTCGCTATACATTTTCAGCCTGTTAATCCATGTCTTTATGGTAGCCTTAATGCTGACGTTGCCAAAGAGCGTTCAGGTTGATACGTTTCGCTTCATTGCACCATGGGTTTTATCGATTTATCCATTAGCAATGCTCTTATTGTGCAAGTTGTTCTTGTCAAATGAAGAGTGGATAGAAACCCGACTTGCCTTAAAATCCAGTGAAGAAAGACACAGGGCGGTCGTGGAACAGGCAGGCGACGGCTACGAACTTCTTGATGAAAATGGAGTTTACTTAGACGTAAACCTCGCGACGTGTAATCAGTTAGGGTATGAACGAGATGAGTTGATTGGCAAGCACATATCGGATGTCGATTCACGGGTGACGTTAGAACATATTCAGGAAATCCTTCAATCACAGTTGGGCAAACCGCCGATAACATTCGAATCCGTTAATAGACGAAAGGATGGAACAGAATTCCCTGTTGAAATAACGCGATCCGTAATCTGCATTAAGGATTCAAATCGTGTTTTATCAATAGTTCGCGACATAACCGCCCGCAAGATCTTTGAAACAAGACAAGGTTTGTTGTTAGACTTGCTTCCTGACATCGCGTGGCTCAAAGATATGAATGGAAGACATGTCTCTGTTAACAAAAAGTTCCTCGAGTTTGTCGGCAAACCGATTGAAGATATCGTTGGAAAGACCGATATAGAGATATGGGGCGAGCAGATATCCGCCGAATACCTTCTTAGCGATAGGAAGGTCACAGAAAGCGGTGATAATTTAACGATCGAAGAAACCGTCGTTGATTACAAAGGCGACTCCTTTGTGACAGAAGTGATTAAAGTACCGTTCAAAAATGAGAGTGGCGAGGTAATTGGCGTCGCAGGCAGTGCGCGCGATATTTCCGAACGAAAGCTTGCGGAAAAAGCACTTCGGGAAAGTGAAGATATCGCAGGAAATCGCAAAGCTGGGTAGCTGGGTCTATGACTTTGAAGATCAATTGAACTGGACTGACGAGATGTATCGCATTTACGGTGTCTCACGAGATACATTTGTCCCAGATGCTAAGTCGTTCATCAAGCTTATCCATCCTGATGACCAGCAAGTTATGAATGAATGGATAAGAGCTTGTGCAGCAGGGGAAAAGCCTGATGA
>CAZRQJ010000207.1:0-3509 GCA_964602075.1 uncultured Planctomycetia bacterium | reverse complement strand
TAGTATGAGTTCTCTGTCCGTGCGCCGGTAGCCCTGCGAGATGACGCATTCCACGATATGATCTAATCTCAATCAATCGCTTTACATTTAGAGTTACCTCTTTGCGTAAATCTCCCTCGGTTTTAACTCCGTTTCTCATGATTGCATCGCGAATCGCGCTGATCTGCTCGTCCGTTAAGTCTTTGACGCGCACATCCGCACTTACACCAGCATCGGTCAACAACTTACGACTAGTTGTTAATCCAATTCCGTATATATAAGTTAAACCGATTTCTATACGTTTATTACGCGGGAGATCAACACCTTCAATACGTGCCATACGAACCTCCTATCACCCTTGTCTCTGCTTGTGCTTTGGATTTTTGCAGATGACGTAGACGATACCTCGCCTGCGCACGATCTGGCAGTCCTTGCATATTCTCTTAACTGACGCTCTGACTTTCATCTCAAGTCACCCTTCTTGTAACGATATACGATTCTTCCTTTCTTTAGGTCGTAAGGCGACAGCTCAAGCTTTACCTTATCTCCCGGTAGAATACGTATGAAGTACATCCTAATTTTCCCTGATACGTAACCCAAAACATCATGCCCTTCCTTGATTTCAACTTTGAACATGCCGTTGGGCAACGCCTCTTTGACGATGCCTTCGACAACGATTGCTTCTTCTTTACTCAAACTAAACTCCTTCAGCATCCGCCGAACACATCATTCACCTCTTCGCAATCTAGGCTTGTAAGAATAAAAGGTTTCCCATCCCAAATTGCAACTGTGTGCTCATAATGAGCGGAAAGCGACCCATCGAGAGTCTTCAATGTCCATCCATCTGATGCCGCAAATATCTTTTCGGTTCCAATCGAAGCCATTGGCTCTATCGCTAGTACCATCCCATTCCGTAACTTCAAATCTTCTTCGGGAACAACATAATTGTATACCGTAGGTGCTTCGTGTTGCGAAAAACCAACACCATGTCCGGTCAAATCTCGGATGACTTTGAAACCATAAGATTGAATAGTATCTTGGATAGAGCGTCCAATATCCGTTAAAAATGCTCCGTTTTGAATCGCAGCTACGCCAGCATAAAAAGATTTCTCGGTAGCTTCGATCAACTTGCAAGTCCTGTCATCAACTGTACCAACTGGATACGTTTTAGCTGCATCACTATAACGACCGTTAAGGATCGAACCAACGTCAATCTTAACGATATCACCTTCTGCAATGCGCCTACCACTTGGAATACCATGTACTATTTCATCGTTGATCGACACGCAAAGCGTCGCAGGAAATCCACGGTACCCCTTAAACGATGGTACCGCATCAAATCCTTTAATAAAACTTTCCGCCCAATTGTCAAGTTCCAGCGTCGTCACTCCTGGACGAATCAAACTCTCTATCTCAACAAGGAGATTCGCTACTATCTTGCACGATCTTAAAATACCAGCAATATCGTTACGTGATTTGAGCCGCACATCCCTCATTTGAGCCTCAGTAAAACTTCAAGATGCGACTTGATAAATTGAATATCCATAGACGCATCAATTTCGCTAAGCAAATTCGCAGAGCGATATCTAGTTAGAATCGGTTCGGTTTCCTTTCGATAAACCGACAGTCTATTCATTATGACACTAGCGTTGTCGTCTGGTCTGGTTGCTAAAACAGCTCCTTCCTTGTTGCAGATGCCTTCAATCATTGGTGGAGCTGATATCAAGTTATAGAGCGTCTTGCAAACAGGGCAAAATCGACGATTAACTAATCTTTCAATAATTACCGAATCGTCAAGATTGAAGTAAAACGCCCCGTCAAGCTTCTTATCGGCTTCTCTTAAAATATTGTCGAGTAAGTCTGCTTGCTCATCAGATCTAGGAAACCCGTCAAGAATAACCTGACTTTCTTCTTGCGAGTGAAGCGTTTTCTCGACAATCGATCGAATTGTCGTTATGGGAACTAGCTCACCTACATCGGTGAATTTACTTATCTCTTTACCGAGTTCAGATCCACTGGCAGTTTCTTCTCTTAAGGACCTTCCCATATCAAAGTGAAGCAAATTGTAACGTTTAGCCAGCATCGCTGCCTGTGTACCTTTGCCACTTCCAGGAGGACCGAGAAATATTGCTATCATGTCTTCGTGAACCCCGTGTAGTGTCTCATTACTAAGTGCGCTTGCAGCTGTTGAACAGTGTCAAGAGCAACACCCACAACAATTAAAAGACTTGTTCCGCCGAGCCAAAAACTTTGAATGTCTGTGATATGAATCACTACATATGGCAAAATTGCAATTGTTGCCAAAGATATTGCGCCAAAGAATGTGACACGGTGTAAAACTTTATCTAGAAACTCGAATGTTGGCTTGCCAGGACGAATTCCTGGAATAAACCCACCATTCTTTTTAAGGTTGTTCGTTATATCCTCTGTGTTAAAAGTAATAGCAGTGTAAACAAAGGTGAACAAAACTACTAGCCCAAATTCAATCAGTATGTACCAGAATGATGACTGAAATTGTTGAATTGTATTTTGTAATACACCGCTTGGGACAAAGCCTGCAATTGTCGCTGGAATCATCAAAATCGAAGTGGCAAATATAATGGGAATAACGCCTGCTTGAAGGAAACGAATTGGTAAGTATGTTTGTTGTCCACCGTAAACTCTACGACCAACCTGCCTTCTCGCATAATGAATCGGTATCTTCCTCACAGAAAGTTGTATGAAGACAACACCTGCAACAATCAGCACACAGAAAACAACAAAGACAATTAAATTCCAAGCTTTGCCTGTTTGACGAGTTACCGTAATCAATTCTTGAAAGAGAGATTGAGGAATACTCGCTACGATCCCAATAGCTATTATCAAGGAAACGCCGTTACCGATTCCCTTACGAGTGATTTCGTCACCAAGAAACATCAAGAACATCGTACCCGCTACGACGCTGCCAATTAATACGAGAAAATTCAAAATACCCGAAATGCCAGGCGTAGCAAGGATTTGACCGTTCTGAACGAACATAACGAGACCAGTGCCTTGCAAGAATGCAAGCGCTACAGTCAACCAACGAGTGTATCGGCCGATTACTTTTTGACCTGACTCACCCTCTTGTTGGATTTCTTTCAACTGTGGATAGATTGCAACTAGCAACTGCATCATAATTGAAGCGTTGATATAAGGCATTATTCCCAAAGCGAAAATCGAAAAACGGCTTAGCGCCCCCCCACCGAATGCATCGAGCAAATCGAACAGACCGCCTGCGCCAGCAAAAAACCGGTCTACTAGGTTCTCGTCTATTCCAGGAGCTGGAATGTGCGTACCGAGCACAAAAACTGCTAGCCCCCACAAGACAAAATAAATTCTCTTCTTAAGGTCGGGGATGTTCCACGCACTTGCGATCTGTTGTTGTAAGCTGGACATTACTTGACTACCTCACAAGTACCACCGGCTGCCTCTATCTTCTCGCGAGCAGACTTGCTAAAAGCATGCGCGCTGAATTTCAGAGCGATAGTTAACTCGCCGTCGCCTAATAT
>CAZRQJ010000206.1:0-3542 GCA_964602075.1 uncultured Planctomycetia bacterium | reverse complement strand
ATATCCAGCTTGAACCGTCGGTTCGTTGGCGGATAGATAAGCTCGAAAGCGACGCTTATGAAAAGCGCATAAGAGATCATCGTGAACTCAAACGACAGCGAAGGTTCAGCCAATTCTTCAACACTTAATACGTGGTTTTATTCATAAGGAGAAATACTTGACAAATTCATACGTAAATATTGTATATTTTTTTTCGAGTTGTTGATTCAAACCTGCTATACTTTGTTAGTTTGGTATTTGCATCAAGCTGCGGATGGATCTGATGGCTAAATATGCAGCGATACCGTCATTTTCGGAAATAATTGAGCAAATCGGCGAAGCCCTCTGGGTTATCAGTCCGACTGGAGTTTGGGTTTATGTTAACCCTACTTTTTCGCGCTTCATAGGCGTGCGAGACGACGAAGTGTATTCGCATCTATTATTCGATTTTGTCCATCCTGAAGATAGAGAGGAATGCGCAGCTGTTTTTGATTCGCTAAAAACGGGGAGCGACATAGCAGAGTTCCGTTATAGACTGATTCATCGCGAAGGACATGAAGTGTGGGTTTCTTCCGTGATTTCAGCCGTTAAAGACGCCGCTCGGCAGGTTCAATATTATGTCGGCACGAGTCGAAAAGTTAGTAGCGAAAGAGTCGACAACAATTATCCAAGACCGGACAAGCCGGGACAAGCAGCGCTACCGGGCGCGCCCGACATTCCTTTTGAGAGCGTTATTGAGATTCTGGCAGATCCTGTGTGGGTTATAGACACTAGCAGATTTTTCGCTTATATGAATCCAGCCTTCAACATTCTTATTGGTTACTCCCGTGAAGAACTGGCAGGCAAAAGAATTAACGACGTTTCAGACTCGTCTCAACATAACTTTCTTGACGATGGCATCAAACAGCTGATCGAAGGAGAAGAAATAACAGAAGTCTATATTCATCTTAGACACAAGAATGGCGAGCAAGTCCCTGTGCGTTTTTTGATTAAACCAGTTCGGTCTTCCGAAGGCGGCATAAGATTTTTCATAGGCAGCAACAGAGAGCAAGGACAACTGTTTCCCGGAAGCGCTTTGCCCGATCCAACAAAACCATACCGTGCCGCTCTTGAGCGTATTGGAACTCCTGCGTGGATTACAGACTCGAAAGGTAAATGGATATACGCTAACTCTGCTTTTTGTGTGATGCTTGGAATCAGACCAGGGGAGCCCCTTGATGGTACGCTTCCGTCGATAATCCACCCTGACGATCAATCATTAATGAAAAATGCTCTACGCGACCTATTGAAAACGGATATTGTGAATCTATCCTGTAGAGTTCAACCCGGAACGGGCAGGCTTCATTGGATGAGTATCACGTTGAGTGCAATCAGGGTTGATAATGACGACCTGACTTATATTATCGCAACAGGTCATGACCAGTCGAACGAACGCACTTTGGAAACACGCCTGTCGTTATCAAACAGCAAAGTGCAAAAGCTTGCAGACTTGATAGACGACGCAGTGATTGCAGTAGACAAATTTGGAAAAATCAGAATGATTAACGATAAAGTTCCGGATTTGCTAGATCGAATGGAATTCGAGATTCTAGAGCAGGATTTTTCATCGCTTTTTTCGTCCGCTTATACCGACTTAATAACAGAGATGCTTCAGAAAGCGCAAAACGGAGTATCAGCAACCGAATTAGTAAAAATAGAGAAGGGAAACGAATCTTCTAGATTGTTATTGAAATGCACTCCTGTAAAACATGAAGGTGCCATAGATGGTGCGCTCTTTTTGTTGAAAAGTATGGATTAGTCGTCATCGAAGTTCTCCATAAAGAATTGCGACATTGTATATAAATAGAATTCCTTACGATAATTCAAATCTACGCGTGTAGTAACTCATTGTAGATGTAATAATTAAGCCTTTGTTAGTAAATTTTCGGTTTGGTGGATGCTATGCTTGACCAGTTTTGGGAATATGCAGAGATTTACGCGTCGATGTGGAAGGAAAAGTTACATATGCAGATAACTTATCCGAACGGAGAACAAGTACTATGTCCACAAGACAACCTGCTTATTGTACTTAATGAGATGGGTAAGAAAGGTTGGGAATTAGCTATATCAATTAGCAAAGGAAGACGTTCTGGCGATGACGACTACTCACAGATTCTATACTTAAAGCGTTTAGCAAGTGCTAAAGCGTTACCGAGTAGCGGGCCATTGCGTGGCACTCGCTAAAAAACAATAATTTCAATATGTCTTATTGTATCATTATGCTGTATTGCGCTTTGGAGCTGTGGTAATATGTACCACCTTCTAATCGGAGAATGCATGTGTCAGAAAGGTTAGCCGTTGTTGTTCTGGCGGCAGGGCTGTCCACGCGTTTTAAGTCAAAGCGCTCCAAACTGCTTCACCGTCTTGCCGGTGTGCCTATGCTTGGCTGGGTGTTGAAAGCTGTTAGAGTGCTCGAACCCCAACAAATCGTTGTTGTTTATGCTTCACACAATGAAGAGCTGAAGTCACACTTTCAAGGTGTTGATTGGGCGCATCAATCGGAACCTCGCGGAACAGCGGATGCTCTTCGTTCAGCGCTTGTTGTCGTATCATCTGATATTGATCAGATTTTCCTTATTGGTGGCGATTCTCCGTTGATCGAACAAGAGACGCTCAAAAACGCTTGGCTTGCTGCTAATGCAGCAACGATGACGACAGCAGTTACACTTACCGCGAGAGTTCCAAATCCAAGTGGATATGGGCGCGTTATCAGAAAAGGTAATTTGATTGAGCGGATTGTTGAAGAAAAAGATGCCGATGTTGAAGTTCGAGATGTAGACGAGATAAACAGCGGTATGTATTTTTTAAAAACCGAGAAGTTACTTGAGCAATTGAATACGATTACGGACTCAAACGCGGCTCACGAATTGTATCTGACCGATTTGATTGGGCGTCGCCGCTCCCTTGCATATCTTGTTGAAGACTATCGAGAAATTCTTGGAGTGAACACGCGTTATGAATTGTCTCAAATGGAATTGCTTGTGCAAGAACGAATAGCGCGAAAGTTTATGGAAGATGGAGTGAGTTTTATTCGTCCCGAAACTAGTTATATTGAAGCAGGTGTAACAATTGCGCCCGACTCGATGATACTTCCGAGCACCTATCTAATGGGTACAACAGCAATAGGGGTGGGATGCACAATTGGCCCAAACAGCGTTGTTTCCAACTGCGATGTTGGCGATGATTGCATAATCACTTTCAGCCATATGCACAAGGCTAAGGTTGGGAACGGCGTTAAAATTGGTCCCTATGCTAATATTCGTCCTGATACGGTTCTTGCCAATGGAGTGAAGATCGGGAATTTTGTAGAGATAAAGAAATCAAACGTTTCTAGCGGTTCTAAGATTCCACACTTGAGTTATGTAGGCGATACTGAAGTTGGCGAGGGCGTGAATATCGGGGCGGGGACAATAACGTGTAACTACGACGGATTCGAGAAGCATAAGACGATTATTGGAGATAATGTGTTTATAGGGTCTAATTCCACAATCGTCGCGCCGAGAATTCTAAAAAAAGGATCGTAC
>CAZRQJ010000205.1:0-3552 GCA_964602075.1 uncultured Planctomycetia bacterium | reverse complement strand
AACCAGAGTCGAACTGGTGACCTCATCCTTACCAAGGATGCGCTCTAACCAACTGAGCTATGTGGGCATAGCGGGAGACGGGAATCGAACCCGCATCACAAGCTTGGAAGGCTTGAGCTTTACCATTAAGCTACTCCCGCGCACAAAATGGAGGGGGGAGGATTCGAACCTCCGAAACGATCACGTAGCAGATTTACAGTCTGCCCCCTTTGGCCACTCGGGTACCCCTCCGTTTCTATTAAAAGCCGACGATCCGATTCGAACGGATGACCGACTGATTACAAATCAGTTGCTCTGCCTCTGAGCTACGCCGGCGCGCGCAAGCAAAGTACACCGCCAAACGGCGAACCTATAGAATAATCTAAATTAGCAAGCGTGTCAACAACGTATTCGCTTTTTTTCGATAACTATAACGTTTTGCATTGTGATTATCACGAAAGAATTTAATCTGTCCCGTTGTGATTCTCGCAATCAGCATTGCTACAAAACCTGTAAGGATCGTCTTGCCCCTTGCGCTTAGCTTCGACCAAGAACCAGCCGCACTTCACGCACTTATCCCAGATAGGATTACCCCAAAGTCTGAATCCGCAGTTCTTCTCGTCAACACAAACATAAACCTTTCGCTTGTTTGGCATAACACGTTTTTCAAGTTTGTTACCGCACTTAGGACATTTAGTTTGAACTTCACTGCTGTATTTACAAGTGGGATAATTTGAACATGCGATAAACTGACTACCCCATTTGCTACGACGGACTACATGCTCACCAGATGTACACTCAGGGCAGATATCGCCCGTTTTTTGTAGTTCGTTCTGTTTGCCTTCAACAGGGACGCCAACTTTGTCGAGCTGCTTTGTATTACGACACTTAGGGAAGTTGCTGCACCCAAGAAATTTGCCAAACTTCCCTTGACGAATTACTAATTTCGAGCCGCATAATTCACAATCGTATTCAGTTTCTACAGGATCCGGCTTAAACCTCTTAATATCGATAAGTGCGCTGTTAATATCCTGTTCCAAATCCACCCAAAAATTCGAAACCACCTCTTTCCATTGAGCTTTTCCGTCCGCTACCTCGTCTAGTTTGCCCTCCATATCGGCGGTAAAACTAACTTCAACGATTGATTTGAAATACTCTTTCATTAGGCTGGTAACGGAAAAACCCCATTCGGAAGGCACAAACGTTCGATTCTCTCTTGCTACATACCCTCGAGTTATGATTGTATCTATGATTGGTGCATAGGTGCTTGGTCTACCTATACCAAACTCTTCGAGTGTTTTTACTAAAGACGCATCGTTAAAACGAGCAGGAGGTTTAGTGAAGTGTTTCGCAGGTTTAAATTCTCGTGGATCAAGTGCGTCGCCTAACTGTAAGTTGATTGGCAAGGGATACTTCTCGCTTTTATCATCCCCCTCTGACATAGATTCATCGAATCGCTCGTCCGAACGGGGATCGTATAATTTCAGAAAACCAGGGAAAACTATATTAGTATCAATGGCTCGAAATAAGTAGTCGCCTGACTTGATGTCTGCAACCTTAGATTGAAATCTTGCAGATGCCATTTGGCAAGCAACAAATCGCTGCCAAATTAAGTTATATAGCTTGTTTTGTTCAGGTTTTAACGACCTCTTTATTCTGTCCGGTAAACGAAACGCGTCAGTGGGACGTATCGCTTCATGCGCGTCTTGAACACCGCTTTTATTTTTTGAGGAATAATAGTTCGGTTTGTCTGGAAGATAAGAATGGTCGTAATTCTTCGCAATCACGGCTCTCGCTTGCTCGATTCCTTCTTCGGAAAGACGCACAGAATCTGTGCGCATGTAAGTTATCAAGCCTTCAATGTTTCCATCGACCTCAATACCTTCGTATAGCGCTTGTGCGACTTGCATAGTTCGCTTACCGCTCCACCCCAGCTTTCGACTGGCTTCTTGCTGCAGTGTACTTGTTGTAAAAGGCGGCGGCGCTTTCCTTGTAAACTCTTTTTCATTTAGTGAATCGATAAAGAACGCGCCTGAATTCAAGATCTCAAGAATGGACTGCATTTCAGTATTGTTCGAAATCTTGAAGTCTTCGCCCTTGATTTTCACAAGTTTGGCAATGAACTTCTCTTTATCAGCGGTTTCAAACAACACCTGTAAGTCCCAGTACTCTTCAGGTTGAAACTCTCGAATAGCTTCTTCGCGCTCACAAATCAAACGAACTGCAACGCTTTGCACTCTACCAGCGGACAATCCGCGTTTGATTTTGCGCCAAAGAACGGGGCTGATTTTGTAACCAACCAATCTATCGAGAACTCTTCTGGCTTTATACGCATCTACCAATCTGGAGTCAATATCACGCGGCGATTCAATTGCATTTTTTACTGCCTTTTTTGTTATCTCGTTGAACTCAATTCGATAAACGGGCAACTTAAAACCTCTGGAATTTCGGAGTTCCTCCAAAATGTGCCAAGCAATTGCTTCACCTTCTCTATCTGGATCTGGAGCAAGATATATCTCACTGGAACCTGCAGCTTGTTTTTTCAGTTCTTTAACGATCTTTTCTTTTCCCTCGATAGTGTCGAATTGAGGTTCGAAGTCGCTATCGACATCAACGCCGAGTTTGCTTTTTGGAAGATCTCTGAAATGACCAACTGTAGAAACTACTTTAAATCTTGAATCGAGAAATTTTGAAATTGTCTTTACTTTTGTTGGACTTTCCACAACAATCAATTTGGACATAAAACACCAACCTGCTAAATCCTTTGGTAGTACCCGCCACTGGAAGTAGTTACAACTCCCTTGATTTCAAGCATTGTTAAAATTGCGCTTAAATTTGCAATTGTCAACCCTGTACCGCGCGCTAACTCGTTTATATGAGTACCTTCGTAACTCACAGCTTCGATAACTGTTCGCTCAAGGGGATCAACTGCGAGCTTAGTATACCCTCTCAATGGAGGAGTTTTGCTTTTTGCCTCTGATATGCTATTTTCGCTTTCTTCCGACTCGCAAATTGCTGGTAGTTCGGATTCACAAGGTTCACTTACGACAATATCAATTACGGCATTATCCGACTTGCTTATCTGGTCATTATCTATGGAATCGCCGAATAACAAAGCCTGTTTACTAATCTTCAATCCAGTTAATACATCGTCAGCACATTCGGCAAGGATTGCCTGTCCGTTCTTGATAAGGTGATGACAGCCCCGACTTGTCGGGTTGGTAACCAAGCCGGGTACCGCGAATATCTCTCGACCTTGATCAAGTGCTGTTGATGCAGTAATCAACGCACCGCTTTTTCGTGGTGCTTCTACTACGACAACCCCATGAGATAAACCGCTGATAATTCTATTCCTTTCGGGGAAATGGGCAGCCTTTGGTTCGCTCTGAGCAGGGTACTCGCTGACTATCAAGCAATCTTCAAGTATTCTGTTATAAAGGTCTTTGTGTTCAAAGGGATAAACAATGTCAACTCCGCAACCTAAAACAGCAATAGTTCTACCTTTGACATTTAATGCGCCGTTGTGGGCAGCACCGTCAATTCCCAAAGCCATACCACTAATTACTGTTATAC
>CAZRQJ010000204.1:0-3557 GCA_964602075.1 uncultured Planctomycetia bacterium | reverse complement strand
AATTTTTTGATACACGATTCCCAACAAACAATTCAGCTCATTTCGATTTCGGAATTGATAGAGCGCTGGCTCATCGTTAGCGGTAGAGAGAGGTCAGCTTTGCTTCACCTTGAGCAATCTCAATCCATTTCCGATAACAAGAAGCGATGCACCCATATCGGCTAGGATAGCCATCCAAAGCGTTGCGGCTCCCATCAGAGCGAGCGCAACGAAAACGAATTTTAAGCCAAGCGCAAAAGCAATGTTTGCTTTGATAATCGAAAGCGTTCGCCGGGAGTGTCGAATCAGCCATGCTAGTTTAGATAGGTCGTCGCTCATTAGCGCTATGTCTGCCGTTTCAATCGCAGCGTCCGTTCCCGCCGCTCCCATTGCGATCCCGATTGTAGCCGCAGCCATTGCAGGAGCGTCATTCACGCCGTCGCCGATCATCGCCACCGCACCCTCTTTCGACAGTTCTTCGACGATTCGCAGTTTATCTTCAGGAAGTAGTCCAGCTCGTGTGTCATCAATGCCGCATGCCGATGCGATTAAGCGCGCAGCGCGCTCGTTGTCGCCTGTCAGCATAACCGTTTTTTTGATACCTGCGGCATGAATGTCTTCAATCGCCGCTTTAGCGCCGTCGCGAATCGAGTCCGAAATGCCGATGACGCCGCATACATGGTTCTCGCTGCCGACCGCTATAACGCTTAGTCCCCTGCTTTCGAGTTCATTAAGTCTGTCGCAGTATTCGGGAGTTTCGAATCCGCGCTCGTGCATCATTCTATGGCTTCCGGCGAAATACTCGCGACCATTGATCGTTCCAGTTGCGCCTCTGCCGGGGACTACCGTCACATTCTCCGCGTCAGGGATCTCAACTTCGTCCGCATTTGCACGCTCGATAATCGCCTTGGCAAACGGATGCAAATTCTTTAGCTCGATAGCCGCAACTCGCAACAGCAAATCGTCGTCGTTATGATCGTTTAGCGGAATTATTTCTGTCACTTCAGGTCTGCCTTTAGTGATCGTGCCGGTTTTGTCGAACGCGACAATTTGAATTCTTGAAGGAAGTTCGAGGTAAACGCCGCCTTTGACAAGGACTCCATTGCGAGCGGCAGCCGCAAGCCCCGCGACAATTGCCACCGGTGTGGAAATCACGAGGGCGCATGGACAAGCAATAACTAGTATCACTAATGCGCGATATATCCATTCGGCAAAGTCGCCGGTAAAAAGCGGCGGGATTACGGCGAGAGTTGCCGCGAACGCGAATACAGATGGAGTGTAATAACGCGCGAATTTTTCGACCCATTTTTCAGCGGGAGCGCGCCTTGTGTGCGCTTGCTCGACGAGTTTGATGATTCGAGCTAGCGTCGTTTCATCCGCTCTTTTCGTCGCCGTAAATTCAAATGCGCTCTCATTATTAATCGTGCCGGCGAATACGTTATCTCCAGCCGATTTCGTAGCAGGCGTGGACTCGCCCGTTATAGGCGCTTCATTGACGCTCGTAGTGCCGTTCGATATTGTTCCGTCAAGTGGAATGCGCTCGCCGGGGAGCACAAGCACGGTCGAATTAAGTGGCACTTCGACAACCGGTTTTTCCAGTATATCGCCGCTGTCGGGACAAATATAGCGTGCCTTTTCAGGTGTCAAATCCATCAACTTTTCAATAGCATGGCGCGCTCGCCCGATGCTCCACGATTCGAGCAGCAGAGATACAGCGAAAAGCCATGCGACGGTTGCAGCCTCGAACCAATCGCCGAGAATGGATGCTCCGATAACCGCAACTGTCATAAGCAGATTCATATCGAGACGCATTAGACGAAGCGAGTTGAGCGATTTTGGAGCGATGTACCAGTATGAGAAAACGATAGCGATTATATAAAACGGAACTGAAAGGGGTGGGTATGAATGTTCTTCACTGCCGAATCCGCTTGTAAGCGAATCAATGAACCCGTGCTCGTACCAGTGTATAGCAAACGCAGTGAGCAGGAATACGAGTCCGCCCCAAGTGGACACGCTTTTGCCTTGACCAATTAGAGATGGGAATAGTCGCCGCAAAATTGTAGTATTGTCATTAGGTGCACATGTCGTCGAATTTGCAACGCCTCCACCGCTTCCGCACCCGCTTGTTGATGAGTTTTTTGTTTCTTGCAAATTTGTGCAGAAACTGTTTTTCCCGTTAGTGTTTTCGCGTACACGCGCTGATGGATTCGTGGAAGTATTCGTCGTTGCGCTGCTTAATGCGGCATTTCCCAGCGAATACTCGCCGGGATCGAGTCCGATTCGTCTGACAGCGGCTACGATTTCTTGAGCTGATGTCAATTCGGTATCGAACTCGACAGTCATTCGCTTGTTCAAGAAGTCGAATACGGGAGCGGAAACGCCTTTCAACTTCCTCAATGCGGCTTCAATCATCCCCGCTTCGGTTGGGCAGCATAAGCCGCGAACCTGCAGCACAAGTTCGACGAGCGACGAATCTGTATGAGGTTGTTTATCCACGAGCCTTTTATACCATTTTAGTGGAGTCGTTTGAACAAATAGCAAGGCTTGTTATGACTAAGTATGATTGTGTTTCACAGTTCACACAGATACAACTAGGTATAATGAACCCGTGTCCGACGACAATTTCAATTTGATTAGCGATATAGATCGGTGTTCATTGTGCGCGACTTGCACGAACGTCTGTCCGGTATTCACGCGCACACATCAAGAAGGGCATACCGCACGCGGACACATACAGCTTGTCGACGCGTTTCTCCTGCGCCCGAACAGGTTTAATCCCGACGGAACAGTGACAGCGGCAGCAGGAGGCACAGCGTTTTCACCAGAATTCGAAAGTATGCTCGACTGTTGTCTGCGTTGTTATCGCTGTATGGAAGCATGCCCGTCGGGTATAAATACTGTACACATATTCGAACAGGGGAGGGCGGAACTGACGAGTCGGCGCGTCGCGCCAGACTTG
Source organism: uncultured Planctomycetia bacterium (assembly GCA_964602075.1). GTDB lineage: Bacteria > 4484-113 > 4484-113 > JAGGVC01 > JAGGVC01 > JAGGVC01. The sequence continues at coordinate 619 of CAZRQJ010000204.1, read as the reverse complement.
ATAGACAAGTTAACGACGTTTGTGCTTTCGTCGCGATCGCGTATCCACGCAGTCGCACGATTTGGCGCAGGAGTCCAGTTTTTGATTTCGTTGTTCTGGTATCCTAGAGCAGTCGCGCGTGATAGCGAGCGATTATGCGGTAACAATCAAGATAGTTTCAGCGACAATCAATCCAGCAAGCAAAATAAACTGGGTGCTGATTCAGATAAGAGTCACGTGCGCTTCAAATCGCCCGCTGATGATGCGTTTTGGTTCATCGGTAAACTAGCGATTCCGCGCATCGCGCCTCGATTTTTTCTTGGCAGTTTGTTCGCTCGCAGTCGCGCCCCGCGGTCGCGACCGATAATGACGATGATCACGCCGACAGGTGTGGTTACAGGTTTGTCGCCCGAAGAAATCCGCGAGCGAGCTGTCACCGGAAGGCGACGTCTGCGTATCGCATATCTTGTTGACTGCATGAACGACGTGCTTTACCCGTCCGTGCCGCATTCGACAGTGCGGGTTCTCGAACGCGCCGGCTGCGAAATAGTAATCCCCAACGACGCGTGCTGTTGCGGCGCACCCGCGCTAGGAACAGGCGACATCGCAGCGTTCAAGCTGATGGCTCGACGTACACGCG
>CAZRQJ010000203.1:0-3573 GCA_964602075.1 uncultured Planctomycetia bacterium | reverse complement strand
CATCATCCGCAGGTTTGCAGTCTTACGAAGACTGAAGACCGACAAGTACCACTAATTAGCCGGGGTGGCGGAATTGGCAGACGCAAGGGACTTAAAATCCCTCGGGATTTTTCCCGTACCGGTTCGAGTCCGGTCCTCGGCAGTACCGTGTTTCAAGTGGGCGACCTGAATGATCTTCATTCGGTCGCCTTTTTTTTCGCGATTTTCGATTGAGTTTCGACTACTCAAACAAGTATCGCTTTTGTTAAGCTATTCATTATGGCTAAGCAAATTACGTCTTGAATCTTACAACTCGTTAGACGTAATTCGAGGTGTGATGTGAAGAAGTTTAAGCATGTTGATACGACATACAACTTTCCTGCGCTAGACAAGAAAGTTCTTGAACTTTGGCGTGAACTGAACGTATTTGAACGTTCTGTTGAAAAAGACGCGCCTAAGGGTCGCTTTGTTTTCTACGAAGGTCCGCCGACAGCGAACAATAATCCACATATAGGCAACATGCTCACTCGAATTTTGAAAGACTTATTTCCCCGCTTTCGCACAATGCAAGGCTTTCACGTCAAGCGCAAAGCGGGTTGGGACTGCCATGGACTTCCTGTCGAAATTGAAATCGAGAAACGCCTAGGACTCGAAGATAAATCTGCGATCGAAACATTGAAAGATACGCCAGCCGAGTCGATCGCATACTTCAACGACCTTTGTAGAAAGAGCGTTGATGAATTTGCTGAAGAATGGGTGAACCAGACGCACCGTATCGGGTTCTGGCTTGACACCGACGACGCATATTTCACGATGACGAACGATTACATCGAGTCCGTTTGGTGGATACTCGATCGCATGTTTAACCGCGGCTTGCTATACAAAGGACACAAGATACTTCCTTTTTGCCCACTTTGTGGCACGTCGCTTTCCAGTCATGAAGTAGCGCAAAATTATATGGAAGTTAAAGACCCGTCAATAACAGTTCGAATGCGCATAAAGGCGGGACAACGGATAGGCGAATTCATGGCGGATGATACGACGAGTTTTCTAGTATGGACGACGACGCCTTGGACTCTTCTATCTAATGTCGCGGTATGCGTTCACCCCGATGTTAGTTATGTTGTAATCGAACATAACGATGAGAAACTGGGAGCAGAAAAATTGATTCTTGCTGAACCTCTTCTTGAAGCGTTCGCACTAGAATCATGCGCAATTCTGCATCGCGCTAAAGGTAAGGAGCTTGAGGGAATTCACTACACGCCGCTCTTCGATTTCCTATCACCGCAGGGAAAAGACTGTTGGTATGTGACTTCAGGCGATTTTGTAACAACTGAAGACGGAACAGGTATTGTTCATATCGCACCCGCCTTTGGTGAAGACGACTATAAAATCGGTATGGCATATAATCTGCCAGTAATTTGTGCTGTGCGCACAGATGGCGGACTAGTTAAAGAAGTTGAGTCCGTAAAGCCTGAATGGGCAGGCAAACTAATAAAGAATTTCGGTCAAGGCGAAGGTGTTGATCCCGATATAATCGTCGATCTTAAATATCGCGGACTATTGTTCAAAAGTGAAAAATATTTGCATCAATATCCGTTCTGCTGGCGGCATGACAGCCCACTCATATATAACGCAGTTGATTCTTGGTTCTTCAAAACCACAGCGATCAAAGACGAGTTGATCGCTGCAAACAAATCGGTCGAATGGCGACCTGAACACGTTCGCGACGGACGAATGGGCAATTGGATAGAAAACGTAATTGACTGGGCAATAAGCCGCAATCGCTATTGGGGAACGCCGATACCAGTTTGGGTGAACGACCGAACAGGCGAAATGCAATCGTTCGGTTCGTACGCGGAGCTGTTCGAAGCAGCAGGTAAAACTAAACCATTGAGCTTCTACAATGTAAACGAGTTCAATCCGCACCGTCCTTTCATAGACGATCTCACTTGGGAAGACGGTGAAGGTGGTACTTGGAAGCGAATTTCAGAGGTTGTAGACTGCTGGTTCGATTCGGGTTCGATGCCGTATGCGCAAGTTCACTTCCCGTTTGAACAAGACAGATTGCCGATTACCGATTGGTGGCCAGCAGGATTCATATCTGAAGGCATTGACCAAACACGAGGCTGGTTTTTCACTTTGCAAGTTATCGGTACGTTTTTGGCGAATGATCCGGAGTTTCAACGCATCGCTGCAGCTGGCAATTTGAGTAAAGCTGACTTGAAAGTCGTTAACGAAAAACCACCTGCATATCGTGTGTGCATCGCTAATGGGCATGTACTAGACGAACAAGGTCGTAAGATGAGCAAACGTCTCGGTAATGCAGTCAACTTGATGGACATAGTTGAAAAACAAGGTGGAGATGCGGTGCGTTGGTATTTCTATCAGGCACAGCCACTTGGTCCGATTCGTCTGTCGGAACGCGCTGTCCGCGAATCGCAACAGGCATTCCTTATACCTTTGTACAATGTGTACAGTTTCTTTACGATATACGCGAACATAGACGAGTTCAATCCAGCAGTACACACGGTGAGCGAATCTGACTTGTCCATACTCGACAAGTGGATACGCGGTCGTTTCGAGCACACGCTTGCCAAAGTGACCGAATATCTCGAAAACTACCATGTAACCGCTTGTACCGAAGCATTATCTGAATTTGTGGACCATCTCTCGAATTGGTATCTGCGCCGCAGCCGCCGACGCTACTGGCAGACCGAAAAAAACGCAGATAAATGGGCTGCTTATCAGACACTATATGAGATACTTGTTGGCATGTCGAAAACACTTGCGCCGTTTATTCCGTTCCTGGCGGAAGAAATGTATCAGAATCTCGTGGTAGGCAGATTCGATAATACAAAAGACAGCGTTCATCTTGAAGATTGGCCTACCGCAAACCTGTCTCTCAAAGATGAAACACACGATCGCGATATGCTTGATGTGCTAGACGCGGTAAACCTCGGGCGCAGCGCTCGTGCGCTTGGTAAAGCGAAGATCCGCCAGCCGCTATCGAAAGTGACGCTGATATCAACCGATGTTACAAAGCGTGATCGTTTAGAACCGTTTACAGACATAATCAAGGATGAGTTGAACGTAAAGGAAATTTACTGGGCTAGCGATTCTGGCGATTTCGTTACTAAGAAACTCAAGCTCAACTTCCCGAAAGCCGGACCGCGACTTGGAAAACTGCTACCCAAAGTAAAAGCAGCTGTTGAAGAGGTTATTGATGTAAACGCTTTTATTACTGAACTTGAGTTGAACGGCAAAGCGATGCTAGCTGTTGATGGCACACCTATGGAGATTCGCAGTAACGAAATCGAAGTTGTTGTTATCGAACAGGAAGGCACACTCTGTCAGGCATCGGACAGCCTGCTGGTAGTTCTCGATACGACTCTCACGCCGGAGCTTATCGCGGAAGGGCGCGCACGTGAACTAGTGAACCGCATACAAGCACGACGCAAAGAACTGGATTTGAACTACGAGGCGCGGATTGCAATAACAATTGTAATGCCGGAAGTGCTGCGTAGCGATATTGACTCGAACATCGAATACATAAAAGGCGAAGTGCTCGCAGCGGATTGGACATATCTTGAA
>CAZRQJ010000202.1:0-3578 GCA_964602075.1 uncultured Planctomycetia bacterium | reverse complement strand
ATTGAGTACGCAAAACGTCGCGTTGAACAAGGCAAAGATGTGATGATTCTACTCGACAGCTTGACCCGTCTAGCTCGCAGTTATAACTTGACATGCCCTCCATCCGGGAAGACATTGTCCGGCGGTCTCGACCCGAACTCCCTTTACAAACCGAAGCGCTTCCTCGGTGCGGCTCGCAATATCGAAGGCGGCGGAAGCTTGACGATTATATCGAGCGCTCTAATCGAAACGGGAAGCAGACTCGACGACATCATTTACGAGGAGTTCAAAGGCACAGCCAACAGCGAAATCCACTTAATTCGCGAGCTTGCCGACAAGCGTATCTTCCCTGCGGTCGACCTACTTAAGAGTGGAACGCGCCACGAGGAACTTCTGTACAATACAGAAGAAATGGAGTGTTTGTGGCAGCTTAGAAAGATGATCGCCGAGATGGATGAAACCGAACGAATGAGTCGAATGATAAACCAACTTCTTAAAACGAAAAAGAACGTCGATCTTTTGATTCGAGTTCAAAAAGCGGTTGACAGCAACGGATGATTTTGGCGGTTTTAACAAATGACACCTTTCATAAGGTAAATGCAATCCTGACAAACGCTTATGTCATGTATGTACTTGCACGTGTTAGAATCCTGCCGTGGAAATCCGAATTGAACCGATGCTTTCCAATCATCTCGATGCAATCATGCAAATCGAGCGCTACAGCTTCCCAACTCCTTGGGAACGAGAGATGTACGAATACGATTTGACACTCAATGAACACTCGCGCTTCTATGTTGCTTTGAGTAAATTCGACGAAGTAGTCGGTTACATCGGCAACTGGTTTGTTTTAGAAGAATGCCATGTAGGAACTATCGCTGTTAAACGTGAATGGCGAAGACGTGGTATTGCTGAAATGCTATTGCTGCATACTGCACTGCGTGCAATCGAAGAGCATGTGACTTTCATGATTCTTGAAGTGCGAGTTAACAACACTAAAGCAATCTCTCTTTATCGCAAACTCGGATTCACAATCGAAGGGTGTCGTAAAGGATACTACAAAGATACCGGAGAGGACGCCCATCTTATGATTCATAGCGATTTGAATATCTTGATCGACACACTGATCGCAATTCGTTAGCGGATTGATTGTTCTATCAAGCTCATCAGACTTTTAGAGCGAAAAAGCTCAAAGTATCTGCTAACATGCTCACTTTCAAATTCTGAAAACAAACCGAATGAACAATGCACTTTGGAGAGTGAGTGATGCACGAGATTGTTAGAACACTTGGACTAGCGGATGTCGAGTTTGGCGGATTCAACGGCAAGTGGCTGGGCAGCGGTGACGAGTTGGAAGTACGCACCCCGATAGATGGCAGCGTCATAGGGCGCGTTAAGCAATGCACCGCGGACGAATACGAACAAATTACTGCTGCCGCGCACGATGCGTTTTTCGAATGGCGTATGATACCAGCACCGAAACGCGGTGAAGTAGTGCGGCAACTTGGAAACGCGTTGCGAGAAGTCAAGACCGAACTCGGTGCGCTTGTCACGCTTGAAATGGGTAAGATTCGCGCCGAAGGTATCGGCGAAGTGCAAGAGATGATAGACATATGCGACTTCGCGGTAGGTTTATCCCGTCAGCTTTACGGCAATTCGATGCACAGCGAGCGACCGCTTCACCGGATGTATGAGCAGTGGCATCCACTCGGCGTGGTTGGCATAATCAGCGCATTCAACTTTCCGGTCGCGGTATGGAGCTGGAACGCTGCGCTCGCGTGGGTGTGCGGCGACGCGTGCTTATGGAAGCCATCGAGCAAAACTCCGCTAACGGCTATCGCGTGTACGAAAATCGCAGCACGCGTTTTTGAAAAAGCCGGCTACAACCCTGCGCTTGCTTCACTTCTAATTGGTAAAGGTTCAACTGTCGGCGAGAAGATGCTGCACGACAAGCGCGTTCCGCTCGTTTCCGCTACTGGAAGCTGTACGGTCGGGTATCGCGTCGGGCGCATCGTCGGCGAGCGGCTCGGACGCACGATTCTCGAACTCGGCGGCAACAACGCGATAATTGTCACGCCAAATGCAAACCTCGATCTTGCTACTCGCGCCATTCTGTTCGGCGCAGTCGGCACCGCGGGGCAGCGATGCACATCAACGCGGCGAATCATCGTTCATTCCAGTATCGCCGATGAACTGATCAACAACCTCGAAAGTGCATACAAACAGGTTCGCATCGGCAATCCGCTCGACGAAAGCACGATTATGGGTCCGCTCGTGGATACCGGCGCAGTCGCTGATATGATGGCTGCGCTCGAACGCGTCAAGGCGCACGGCGGCGAAGTTGTTATCGGCGGTGAGAAACTAGACGATCCGCAATACGCAGGCGGCTGTTACGTGACGCCGTGTATTGCTCGCGCAAAGAACAACTGGGACATCGTGCAGGAAGAGACATTTGCACCGATTCTATACATTATCGAATACGATACACTCGACGAGGCGATCGCGATTCACAACGGCGTTCCGCAAGGATTGTCAAGTTCGATATTCACGACGAACCTGCTCGAAGCGGAGGAATTCTTGAGCGCGATGGGCAGCGACTGCGGTATCGCCAACGTCAACATTGGCACGAGCGGCGCTGAAATCGGCGGCGCATTTGGTGGCGAGAAGGAAACCGGCGGCGGTCGTGAATCCGGCAGCGACTCGTGGAAGGCTTACATGCGCCGTCAGACAAACACCATCAACTGGAGCATGGAACTACCGCTGGCGCAGGGGATAAGGTTCGGGGAGTAGGTCTAAGTCTTGTGCCCGTCCCGTGTTTCCTCTCGTAATATAGACTCCCTGTCTGCATTGCTCTCCGCATTGTGGATGCCTAGCAGATTGCTTGAGATAGCCGTAAATTCATATAGCTTGTCTTTTTTTGGACTTTGAGAGTGCTAGTTTTATGCGTACTACTTGTTCGCGCAAACAACGGACGAACAAGGATCAAACCGAGCAATCCGAGGATTGTAAAATACAGAAAACTGCAGTCAGGATGCCTGCGATACATTAAACAAAGCAAAGTTTATTAAAACTCGCTATGAAAATGCGTATCCAGAATATCCTGAAGTTTATCGAAGTGTCCGCGTTCCTCTTTGGCGAGTTCGAGCATTAGAGCTTTTATGCCCGGATCTTTTGAAAGCTCGGCGATGAGAATATAGCGTGCTTCAGCATGTTTCTCGGCTTCCTGCGCGTACTTAATCGCTTCGACCGGATCGCTGAATCCTTCAAACTTAACGTCGTCGTAATTGTTTGTCACTAAACACCTCGCTAAAAAGTCGTATTTTTTTTACACCTGAAAAAGACAATACAAATCGATATTGAAGTTCTGCTTACTTATCGCACTTAACTTCAACATAACCGGGAAAGTACTTTTTGAGATTCGATTCCAGATGCGCCTTGAGCATCTCGTGGCACTTCTGGCAGCCGGTGCCTGCTTTTGTTCGATTCTGAAGCCCTATAAAATCTCGTACGCCTTCAAGTACAGCTTCTTCAATATCGTGGTCCGTAACCTGCAAGCATTCGCACACAACAACAACCGGACGTTCGTCGACGCGTTCGTTTTG
>CAZRQJ010000201.1:0-3623 GCA_964602075.1 uncultured Planctomycetia bacterium | reverse complement strand
CGTTGACGAAGTGCCTGAAAGGTCTAACGCTGTTATCAAATTCCTTGAAGATAACTCAATCTCTATCGAACAACTAGACATAATCGCAAACCGCGGCGGACTTCTGTCACCTCTGCCGGCGGGCGTAACTCGTGTCAATCAAGAAATGCTTGTTGCGTTGAAGGAGTGTCGATACGGCGAACATGCATCAAACCTATCCGCGCAAGTCGCGTATAATCTTGTAGGTGACAGCAAACCGAATGTTATCGTTGACCCAATAGTCGTTGATGAATTCTGTGACATAGTGCGAGTATCGGGAGTTCCCGGTGTTGAAAGAGCGAGCCGCCTTCACACATTAAACATTCGTGCCGTCGCAAAAAGCGCATCAAAAGAAATCGGCAAACCTTTCATGGAATGCAGTTTCGCAGTCGCACATCTCGGCAGCGGGTTTTCAGTTTGCACAATAGATAAAGGCAGAATCGCGGATGTGAGCGACGCTCAGCTTGGCGAGGGTCCATTCAGCGTAAGTCGCGCCGGCGCACTTCCCCTGCGCGGCTTAATGAAACTATGCTACTCGAAACCTGAAAGCGATGTGAAAGCTATTCTCACAAAAGAAAGCGGGTTTCAAGGCTATCTAGGCACGAGCGACTTTCGTGAAGTTGAGAGGCGTATAGATGATGGCGACGCCAAAGCGAAACTGATATACGACGCTATGGTTTATCAAGTTGCGAAGAATGTAGGCGCGTACTGGACGGTTCTAAAAGGAACGGGCGACGCAATTCTGTTGACTGGCGGCATGATGAAAAGCGATAGAATGAAGAGCGATTTGCTTGAATATTTAGAACCACTCGGCAGAGTTATGATATTTGCCGGCGAAGAAGAGATGGAAGCGCTTGCTAAGGGAGCGATTGACGCTTTGACGGGCGTTGAACCGATTCGCGTATTTCCCAGCGGCGAACCGGAGTAGAATCGCATCGTACGCTCGACTTTCACGCGCTTCAACTTTGATCCGATTCGCGCGGTATAATCACTGCGATGAACACTAACTTGTCTATGAAATTGGTTAAAGTCAAGAGCGAGCGGTTGTTCGCGCTCGTCCTTATAGTCATGATTTTTGGCGCAGCTTTTTCGCAATCGCGTGCTTTCGCTGGTGAAGAGCAGTTTAAGTGGGGCGGCGGTAAGTTCAGCGCTGAAGACGCAGTAGCAATGTTCGGCGCACAAAGTGAAGAAATCTCAATGAACGAAGCGCGCGCGTATATGCTCGAACTCGTCAACGCAGATCGCGCCGCATTGAAGCTGCAACCGCTGGTGCTCGACGACTATGCAACCAAGGCGGCGCAATGGCACGCAGACGATATGGCGGTTAAGCGTTTTATCAGCCACTGGAACACCGACGGATTCACACCGACAATGCGATACACAACTGGAGGAGGACGAGACGGTGTAACTGAAAACGTAACCTATTTCGAATGCGGGGTTCGCGTCTTTTTAACGAAGAAAGTCGTCGAATATTTGCAGTCACAGTTTATGGGCAGTCCGGGGCATCGCGAGAACCTGCTGCGTCCGGAGCACAACAAATTAGGTGTAGGAATTGGATTTGCTTTATTTCAAGACGGCAGTTGCGTTTTCACTTGCAATCAGACATTTGTTGGCGACTATGGCGAGATTGAGTCATTACCGCCAAGTATCTTGCTTGGTGCGCCGATCACAGTATCCGGGACGCTGGATGTTAAGCGCGTGGATTTTCGATATATCGGGCTCGGTTGGAGTCCGCTTCCGCAGCCGATTGCACCGCAAGTATTGAATGCTTATCTTCAAGGCGGCACCGATCCGGGAAGCTACAATCTTTTCACTCCAAAAGGCAATGAACCACCAAGCGGTACCGTGCCCGTTGACGATGTCGTACAATGGGATAAAACAACAGGTAAATATTCGGTCGCTATAGACTTGTCGAAACCGCTGCCGGGAACGCCGATGCCTCCGAATGGCGCAGGACCTGGAACTCCAGGTGTGTATTTCATCTTTGTTTGGGCAACGCTAAAAAAGGATCTCATTCCGTCAGGATGGGCGAATCGCGATGACTATTATTTCAAAGCCGGTGTGTGGACGCTCGGAGGCGTCAAGTAGTTTGACCGACCTGCGTTTGACTTGTCGAGACTTCGAATGCATGTTTAAGCTCTATCGGAGGAACGAATGGCTGTAATCAAGCTCAAGTGGTGGATGCTTGACACGAACGGAACGCTCTTCACTGTTCCCGAAAACGACGCAGACGTTTCGGCTGAAGGCGCGCCTCATTTGCAGGGTATTATTCTTGCCGACAACTACGCAGTCCGTGCATTTTCATACAGGGTTTATTGGCAGCTCTTCGTTGATTACCTCCCTATGACCGCATTCAAGGGCGCAAAAGGCAATGCGACAATCGTGCTCGAACACCACTACGGCAGGGATAAATTATACAGTATGCTCGATTTCATTAAAGAAAAACCGATGCTTGACTATGGTATTGAACGAGTTGATAGGATTTATAAATTCGAGCGCATCGGACTAGGTCAGTCAACGAGCGGATCACGTGGGAGAATAGTCGAAACACCTGATGGCGGGGATATGACTTTGTCATAGTTAATCAGAGTTTCTTGCCATGAATTTTCAAGAATACCAATAAAATGTTGCACCACTGCATTTAGTCCATTGTTTTTCGATTGATAGACTATCCGCCAGAACTCAAACGCAAGAGTTAACATTCCAAACATTACACGCTTTTGTCGGGTAGCAGTATTGTCCTGTTATTTGGTTTTGTTTATGACAAACGGCGATGTAAAAACTGATGTATTGATTGTGGGCGCGGGCGTCGCTGGCGTAATCGCGGCGATAGCGGCGCGGCGCGCGGGCGCACGCGTCCTCGTCGTCGAAGCGCACAGCTATCCCGGCGGTATGGCGAATCAGGCGATGGTTCAACCGTATCAGACGTTTCACTCACCACATGGACAGATTATTAGGGGAATTCCGCAGGAATACGTAGATAGAATGATCGCTCACGGCGGTTCACTCGGTCACAAGCTCGATCCGCTCGGTTTCGCAACGACTGTAACGCCGATGGATGATAAGATTTCACGCCATGTTATGCTCGAATGGTTGATCGAGGAAGATATTGACCTTTTGTTAAATACCGCGGTAGTAGATGTTTGCATAAACGGTTCACGAATCGAAACCGTCAAACTTGCAACGCTCGATCAATCGAAAATGCAAATAGGAATACCTTTCGGACACTGGCAGATAAACTCCCCGCCTATTGTGCAGGAATGGACTGTTGGATCTAGCGCAGTTGTCGATGCGACTGGATGCGCAAGCGTAGCTAGGCGTTGCGGGGTACCGTGTGAGATGTCGTATGCACGTCAACCGATGAGCTGGCTTTTTGCAATCGGCGGCATAAACGAACCAGAGTTGCGGGATTTCATTGACGACCACCCGCAAGACTTTATATTGAGTACTGACGAAAGAGTTAGGGAAGACGGTTATCTAGCCGTCTGCGGTTTCTTCTCGCTTATACGTGAAGCGGCTGCTGAAGGCGACTGGCAATTGCCGCGCGATAGGCTGCTCTTTTTTGGTACACCGAATAAGGGTGAGGTAACGGTCAACACTACGCG
>CAZRQJ010000200.1:0-3631 GCA_964602075.1 uncultured Planctomycetia bacterium | reverse complement strand
GTTAAGTTTGACAATTCCGGTGAGGTTATTCACGTTTTCGTCTTCATCGAGCGGATAGAAGTCGCTGCCAACGTAAACATCCGTCATTTCGTCAAGCCAGCCGCTTAGACCGCATCCGAATTTGACTCCAGTGCGATCCATCGCAGTGAGTTTCAGTTCGACCCACCCAGCGCGGTTGAGAATGCGGATAGAAGTCAAACATGCCTGTGCAAATTCTGTAAGTTTTGGCGATGTCGGATTTAACACCGCACCGATTAGAAAATCCTGTATTTCCTCATCGGTCAGCGTCTGCGCCCCCAAATCAGCGTCACCGCACTGTAGTCGAATGTAGTCTCTCAAAGTCATTTCTTTTCCTCACTTTTTTACGCAATGCATTCAACGTCGTATCCGTTCATGGCGAAAAAAACAGCTTCACGCTTGCCAACGATCGCTTCTCCGCTTTCAAACCACACTTTCGCAATGAAACCTGTGAACTCGTTTTTTCCGCACTTCACGATAAACACATCGGGTTCACTCGGCTCGCAGCCCGCCCGCATGCCCACTCTCGTAACCGGCGACGCCTTACATAACCGCTCGAACACCTTGTATTCAGGCTTTAATTCAAGCGATTTCACGTCGTCGAAGAGAACTTTTCCTGCAAGCCGAATGTACCCTCTCATTGTCATTCACCTATCTATTTTTCATGTTTGCGGTTTGCGGCATGTAATCGTTTTTGCCGTTGCGCGAAATGCGTTTATTCTTTGATTCCCTTGAGCCTTGCCGCAGCCATAGGATGGAACAGCGCAAGCCCAACGTAAAACTCTACAAGCGTGCGATAGACAGGCGGGCTTGGAATCAGACCGAGATCCTCAACCTGCACACCGCCGTTAGTGATTCCGCTGACAAATTCGTCCGCACCGTATTTCACGGCGTAGATGCTCGAAGTCGCGTCGTTTGTGCCGACAGTTTCGTCGTCGCCGAGTATTTCGACGTTTTCTTCGTCCTTGCCGACGATCTTGATTGGGATGCCGTCGTAGCGCGTCACCTGTCTGCCGAAGTCGTCGAGATAGATTTCGACGATGCTCGAATTGCGCGCAAGCGTCGTCAGCTTTCTTCTGTTGTGACGGCTCATATAAATTGCGTCCGGCCCGCCCCAAACCGCGTCGATAAGCGCGTCCATATACTCAAGCGAAAGCTCGCCGCCGTTCCCGCCGCCGTCGTTAGCGGTGATAACCTGTGTCGTTCCGGCAAGGCGTTTCGCAAGTCCGTCGAACGAATTCGTATCCGCCGCGCTATCGCCTTCAAAAAACGTGCGCGTGAATGCGAGAGCGAGACTTTTCACCTTCATTCGCGTCTGCACAGCGCGCTGGTCGTTAATGCTGCCGCGCGTCTGCTGAATGTAGCGATCCACATCGACAACTCCGCCGAAAATTACGAGCGATTCGCTCGCCTGATCGAATGTGCCCGCGCTTTCGGTATAAGCCGAGTTGACGGCACGGAATTCGACCGACGGCAGGCTCGCCTCGCGATTGTACTTAAACGAATTACCCATCACTTCGACGAATGGTAAATCCTGTAACACGGGCGAAAATTCGCCGAATGTTTCAATGACGCCTTTCTTTAGAGCGTCGGTTTCAAGCTTCGCAGCTTGTGTAAGCGTTAATGGCATTTTTACTCTCCTTTTATCTATTTGACACTTTCTCTGAAACTGCAACAAAAACATCACGACACAAACGTCGCGTCGCTACATCACTCGTTTTCAATCGTTCTTTCGACATAGTCCTTTGTAACAACTCCCGCTTCCATCGCAGTAAGCAATCTCGACTGCCTGTCGAAAAGCTCGCTTTCACTCGACCGCATCATTGGTCCGTAAACGATGCTCACACCGCAATCCGCAGGCTCGCCTTCGACGATTCCAAACGTCATCGCCGCCTTGACAATAAGTGAAAGCAGACGCTCAACCGCTCCGCCGATTGCGCGCCGCTTCGATTCAGCAAGCGCCATAAGCGGCTCATAAAGCACGCTTAACGCGAATCCACTCATCACGCCGAATCCCGTGAATTTTTCGGGATCTAGCATAGTAACGCCGCTGACTTCAGAAAGCGCGCGTCGAAGTTCAGACAAATGCGTTGAAATCTGGCTCATATCGGCGTCGTTTACGAGATAGCCAACCTGCGCATTCTCTCCAATCACGTTCAGCACCGCGTCTTCGTTCACGTAATCGTTCAAAATGCGCCCGTTCACGTTTTTCAAAATGGCGTTCATTGTGCGAGATATATTGCGCGAACGCTGCGACAGCTTCCAGTTAATGTCGTCGAAAATCGTAAGCAAGTCTGAAAGGTCGCTTTCTCCATACGCCGTCCCGCTGCGTCCGCGATTCTTGACTAACACCGTTGGCAGGAATCCGAAACGGTTCTTCGTCAAGCTCACAATGCGCCATTCGAGCGGTTCATCGGAAACCACGCCTAGATACTGAAGCAGATTGCCCGATCCCCATAGTCCCCGCGGACGCACGTTTGTCGCCTCGTAGCGCACGAATTTGTCGGAATGAAGTTCTTCCCGTATGCGCTTCTCTTTCCCGTCATCGTCTATGTAACGGCGTTCGATGCGGTAGAAACTCACGCGCGCTGGATCGAGCGGATCGTATTCCACAGTGTAATCATCCGCACGCGTGAGCTTTATCGGGAAGGGGTTGACGGTCTCGTTTGAATTGAAATCGAAAGAAAGAAGGCAGTCGCCGCATATTGACGCCTCGACAGAAATTTCGCCAAGCCGCCTAATCAAATCGTTCGACTGAACGATTTTGGACACAAAATCTTGAAGCGACGCGTCTTTGGCAGCAACGCCGCGCACACGGTCGAATGCGAAGTGCGTCGGTCGTTCAACAATCAGGCGCGGATAGTTGACAACAATTGACGGCGGCTCGATGTCTGCGATGTAATTAAGCAGATTTCGCCATTCGCGCCTGTCGCGGTATGGCTCGCCTTCATAATACGCATCATAAAGCTTTATCCGCCTCGCCCGCTCGTGCGCCTCACGCTTTCCTTCGACTGTGTCTAGATAATTTCCCACTTTCAACCTCATTATCTACGATAATATTGCCATGCGCTTTGCTCGTAAAAAAAACTCAACTACTCAAATCGGTTCGATTGCATAGCCTTTGAACGGCAAGCAAATTAACTTACCCTTCACTATACATCATAGTCAATATTTGTCAAGAGCGGACACATTGCGATAGTTTTTTTAAGAAAAGTTGGAGAGAGGGCATGGATGCTGGTTTTTTCGTCGCTCAACATTCGACATCCAGTCGTTTGCGCTATAGCAAACGAAGCGACGCGAGTTTAAGCGCAGAGTTAAGGCGCATCGGGATTAGAGGTCACTCTGTTGTATAATAATTTTTCATTTCAGCGGAGAAACTGATGACCACCGATCCGGTTAAACAATACATTAGTACTTTGAACGAAATACGTTCGCGAGGGAACGCGACGGAATTAAGCTATCGTGAAGCGCTTTCCGATTTGTTTCGTGAGCTCGACCCGAAAAAGGGAACGCCAATTTCTGTGATTAACGAGCCGAAACGCAGTGAATGTGGCGCACCCGACTTGGTAATTCTAAGAACTGTAGATCGTACCGAACTTACGATCGGATATGT
>CAZRQJ010000199.1:0-3680 GCA_964602075.1 uncultured Planctomycetia bacterium | reverse complement strand
TCGGCCGGATGGAATAAGATGTTTTCTTCTACAACGCATTTTTCGCCAATAAAATAAGCTACTTTCGTCGAACTACTTCCTAAATTGAGTGCAAGTATTTTTATATTTCTGCTTACATTGGTATCATTCATGCTCTCACCACCGATAACCGATTGACGCTAAGAGAAACATATGCGTCGTCAATAACTTATTATGAACGCGGATTTACGTCAATAGAACGAGAGCTTGTTGAAAGGGGAACTTGTATTGACGCGCCAAAATTAGAATCCACCGCTTACTTCCGACTCGTCCAAGAGAGACGGATGTTCGTCAAACACTTGAGTTGTATTCGGAGGTAAACTCTCGCCGTTAGCGTCAAGATCGCTTTCTGGCAGCGGAGGCAACAGATTTGCTAGGAATTGAGAGGCTTGTATAATGTTATCGTCTGTTGCTTTTTGATAACTTATTCCATCCCAATCAGTAGATTCCGAGTTTAACGTCAGCGATTGAATTTTGTCAGGCGTGAATTCCTTTGTGACTTGCTTGATTGCTAACAACTGTACCAAGTCTAGATCCGTCTCTACCGCTGAATAGAACAATCGAACGATTTCGTCAATTTTAAGTAGATTGCCGGGTTTACGCAGCTCAATAAGAACCGCCTTAATTAAAACTTGTTGGCGGTGCATACGACCTATATCGCCTTCCGCGTCTTTCCTGAATCTGCTGTACCCCACAGCGTCTTCACCGTTAAGGACTTGTAATCCTTTCTTTAGGTTAATGTGAAGATCTTGAGCGCGATCGCGATATCTCATATCCTTATCAACATCAATTTCAACCCCGCCGAGCGCGTCAATAAGTTTCATCATTCCATCTATTTTGATTACAACGTAATTGTCGATCACTATGTTTAGCATCGTTTCGACTGCATATTCAACGTCTTCGACGCCGCCATAGACGAACGCATGAGCAAGCTTGTCGTGCGTTACCTCTCCATTGCTGCTTTTCATCTCAATTCGTAAATCGCGCGGAATCGACAATAAACGCGTCTCGTATGTTGTTAAATCAATATGTGCAACAAGAACGGAGTCGCTTCTGTGAGGCGGATCTTTATCTAATCCAACAAGCAGGACGTGTATGCTCTGTTTGTCATCGAACATTTTCGGGAGAAAAGGCTCGTTTGAGCGTGTTAGGTTAGTAAATTTATCAACAACGAATTCCTTGAACCTATCGTGCTGTTCTTGTGTCATACCCATGCCTGCGAAGAACATTAAACTGGAAGCGAACACAATAAGGAACAACGCGCAATATGAAGACAGAAGAGCAAGCACGCGCAGTCTGCGTTTTCTGCGCCAAACTGTCAGTCGACGCTTGAAATCAGATGTCTGATAGGCACTCGATTCCGTTCCGCGCGCAGTCCATACCTCTACGGGAACCCAATCGAGGTCGGGCGTTTCGCCTTCCTCTTCATGTTTTCGTCCGCTAACACGGATCATACTCGACTGCACTCTCCAAGAAGCCAATTGTAGAACTCTACTGAACGATAATCCAAATGTCGATGTGAATCGACAACAAATTTTACCGTTTTTATCACGCCTAAAAGCGCACCTTCAAGCAACGATTCATTTGCGCTTCGTCTTATCAACTCTACACCTTCAAAATCGCGAGACGGTTCGATTATATCGGCAAGATATAGCGAGATACCGCATAGCGATAAGTCGGCTTTACCGACAGTGTGCCAGCGAATCGCATCGAGAATTGTCTCGTCTCTCACTCCAAACTCGCGTCTCGCAATTTCAGCGCCGACCGATGCATGAAGCAACTTTGGCTGAATTTGTTCAACGGAAACAATAAGAATACCAAACTCACGCGCCATACTCAACAACTCGGAGTCGGAAACAGGTTTTGCGATATCATGAAGCAATCCTGCGAGTTGAGACTGGATTGCGAATTCTGGGCAATGGCGCATGCATAATTCAAACGCGGTTTCGGCAACGTTTACTGAATGAAGAAAAAGTTCCGCATCAAGACGAGCTTGCACAGCCGATTTGAGTTCGTCTATAGAATTTTTATCAGACTTCCCGCACATTGTTTCCGTTGTTGACATTCATCATATCAGTCAATGCAGCGGCTTCAAACTGACGCATTCTATCCAGATAAGTTATATACGTGATTTCCCCGTCTGTATCCCCCAGTTCTCGCATTAGTGCAATCATAGCGTTAAGGTAGATTTCGGCTTGGTCGAATTGGTTTGAGTCGATTAGATTTCTTAACACATATTCGTGTCGTCTTTCACGTGCGTCTATGTGTCCTTTCAGTTCCGTAATTTTCTTAAGTTTCTCGCGGTGTTTGGTGAATTTTTCATATTGATCGAGCACGAATTCGCGAGTCGAATAGGGAGATTCGGATGAAACTTGGGTTTCTGTACCGTTCTTGTAGAGATGCGCAAGACCTTTGTATTTGCAAAGAACTGCGAGAAAAACGACAATGTAGATTATCGGCGCACAAAGCAGCCAGGTGATTGCAGGATGCAGATCGTCAAACGAAACGGCTCCGTTAATAAGGAATGCGAATGATACCAATAGTGGAAATAGTTCCATTATAAAATGCCCGAAACTGCTCGAAGACGGCGGCTATTCGGCTTCCATTTGAGCAAAATATGTAATGTCTAGATATTTCCGGTCGTAAGTGGGACCAACTTGACCGGCGGATGTCCTAAGAACGCGCTTGTCGTCGAGTCTCGAAAAGAAACGCATTTTAGTAGTGACTGATAGTCCGGGGTGGTTGATGTCCCAAACGGCTGCAAGAAGTTGACCGTAACGACCGAACTGGCTGGAGTCGCCGGGAAGAGTCGGAGAACCTTTGAAGAAGTTGCGCGGGACAAGCATCACTGGGCGAGCGATTGCGAAAACTTCTTTCTTGTCAATGTCGAACATATAACGAGCGCTCAACGCCATAGCGCCGAAGGCGCGATATTTCTTAGACCATTTTCCTTCATTTTCGTCCTTTCGTTCCCAATATTGGTCGAACTCGACAATCCCGGACATATCTATAACCGCGATTCGGCGAGTCAGAACGCGACGGAAATCGAGAATATGATAATAGAGTTTTACAGGCACTTTTTCAGGCAATCCAGGAACGCCGATCGGAAGTTCTGCATACCAGAAATCTTCTATGTAAACGGGGTAGGGGGGGAGTACAAGCATATGAGTCCATTCGAAAACATTCTCGACATCAACCGCTATTTCTTCATCGTTAACTTGAGCGTCGCTGTAATCGCTTAAAAGCTCAAGTCCGCGAACGTCGATAATCTGGCCTGTTTTTAGCGTGACATAATCAATTGAGCTAGTGGTTATGCGGGAAATATCGAAGTTAGAAACAAACCCACCGGCTTTGTCACCGCCGCCTTCCGATTGCATAGGACCAATCAAGCCGCCGTAGCTGGACGTATTACCTTTCGGTATAACCATATCGAGCGAGCCGGGTAGACTAAGTTGGTCAACGTTGTCACCTAGGTTGGAGAATTTAGGGAGATCGTTTGGGTTGATGGATGGGTTGACAGCTCCACCGCTTGGGTCAAGCGCTCCGCCTCCGCCGCCACCGCCGCGGCCACCGCGACCACCAGCAGCTCCACCGCCCGGGTTGTATCCGCTGGAAAAATTCATCGTTGCTACATCGTAACTGAAGAATCTTAAGCTGTGTTT
>CAZRQJ010000198.1:0-3687 GCA_964602075.1 uncultured Planctomycetia bacterium | reverse complement strand
ATAAACATGAACTTCTTCAGGTGATTCCCGAAGGCGAGGCAATTAGTTTCTATACATCCGGCGGGTTTATGGATTTGTGCGCCGGTCCGCATGTTGAACGCACGGGCGAGTTGAAACACTTCAAACTTACAAGCGTCAGCGGTGCATACTGGCGCGGTGACGAACGCAACAAAATGCTCACGCGAATTTACGGTACATGCTTTGACTCGCACGAAGAACTGAAAGAGCACTTAAAAAATCTCGAAGAGGCGGAACGACGCGACCACCGCAAACTCGGCAAAGAACTAGGGCTATACAGCGTGAGTAACGATCTCGGCCCGGGACTTCCGATATATCACCCTAAGGGCGCGACTATGCTGCGCATACTGCGCGATTACATGTGGGTGGAACACGAAAACCGTGGATACGAGCCGCTTCAGACCCCGCACATCATGCGCACGGAAGCCTGGGAAACCAGCGGGCATATGTCGAACTATCGCGAGAGTATGTTCATGGTCAACTCGCTCGACGAGACCGAACGCATGGAAAAAGCGGCGAAGGAAGGGCGCAAGGAAGCAAGCGACTTCGGCAGCTACGGATTGAAACCGATGAACTGCCCGATGCACTTAATGGTTTATAAGAGCGACATCCGCAGCTATCGCGATTTGCCTATTCGTCTATTCGAATTTGGTACGGTTTACCGTTACGAACGCGCGGGTGTGCTTCACGGACTTTTGCGCGTTCGCGGTTTTACACAGGATGATGCGCACATATTCTGCACACCAGAGCAGTTCGGCGCGGAGAGCCGCAAGGTTCTTGAATTCTGCTTCGACGTGTACGACACCTTTGGATTTGAATACACTGTAGCGCTGAAAACCCGTCCCGACAAGGCGATAGGCGACGTTGCAATTTGGGATATGGCGACCGAGGGGTTGCATAACGAACTGAAAAAGATGGGTATCCCGTTCTACATTAAAGAGCGTGACGGCGCATTCTACGGACCTAAAGTAGATATGATTGTTCGCGACTCGCTCGGACGCGAATGGCAGGGTTCGACCGTTCAGGTTGACTTTAACCTGCCGGAGCGTTTCGACCTTACATACGTCACTCCAGACGGCAGCCGTCAGCGTCCCGTAATGGTTCACCGTGCAATACTCGGCAGTTTCGAGCGGTTCTTTGGGCTGATGATCGAGGAATTCGGCGGCGCATTCCCGCTCTGGATAGCGCCTGTTCAGATAGCCGTACTACCCATCGGCGAAGCGCATCGCGAACATGCGAAAGAGCTTGCGGCACGGCTAAAAACTGCGGGTTATCGTGCAGTATGGGACGAAACCGACGAGAAACTCGGCAAGAAAATCCGCATGAACAAAATGCAGAAGGTGCCTTACATCGTCGTCGTAGGCGACAAGGAAATGGAAACAGGCGAGTATGCGGTCAACGGCTATTTCGACGGCGACATCGGCAAACTCAACTTCGACTCGCTCGTCGAAATGATTGCCGACGAAGTCAAGGCGAAAAAGGTTAGGAAGAAGTAAGCAGCTATCCTAACAGTACATTTATGGCTGAAAAAGGTAAAAAAGGCTCAAAAACAAGCAGATTCGGAACAAGTTCGCGAATAAGCCACGACTCGTCGCAGTACTACAATTCGCGGTTGTACGAAGGGCTTCAAAGTAAGGCGTGTAAAGACGCAGTTGCTTCGACGTCCGATCGCGAGCGCGACGCGGACGGCGCGGATTCCGGCGCGCCCGCGCCCGACAATCCGCTTCCCGCCGAATATGAAAATACCGTTATACATAGCTCCGCCGAACAAATGTCCGTACTGCCCGACAACTGCCTGCACTTGATGGTCACTTCGCCGCCGTACAATGTCACGAAGGAGTACGACGAAAACCTTTCGCTCCGCGAATACCTCGATATGCTAGCACGTGTGTTTGCCGAAACGTACCGCGTACTTGTTTATGGCGGGCGGGCGTGCGTAAACGTGGCGAACCTCGGCAGGCGTCCGTATATTCCCCTATCCGATTACGTCTCGCAAATGATGATCAAAATCGGATTCCTGATGCGCGGCGAGATAATCTGGAACAAGGCAGCGGGTGCGGGCGTGTCTATGGCGTGGGGCAGTTTCCAGTCCGCATCCAATCCTGTGCTTCGTGACGTGCATGAATATATACTCGTTTTCTCGAAAGGGGCGTTTGCGCGAAAGCGCTTGTATACAAGAAACCGCCTGAACGTCGATAACGATGCTGGCGAAGGCTGTAACCCCGACCTGAAAGGCGATTATGAAGACAGTGCGGACGACCACGGCGGTCTCGTTCCGCGGGGTATCGACACGATAACGAAAGAGCAGTTCATGGAGTGGACGAAATCCGTCTGGACATTTAACCCCGAATCGGCGAAAAAGGTCGGGCATCCCGCTCCGTTCCCCGTCGAACTACCTTACCGCCTGATTCAGCTTTACACGTTCACCGGCGATGTAATCCTCGACCCGTTTATGGGCAGCGGCACGACCGCTATAGCCGCCCTGCAGTCTTCACGCCGATATGTCGGTTACGAAGTCGATGCTGAATATGTAAAACTCGCAAATGAAAGGATAGAGCCGTATAAGACGCAGATGAGTATTGAACTTTAGAGGCTATGTTGAAATCTGTCGTCACCCACGCGCACTTAGTACATGCATACTCACTTTTGCGGCAAGGTTGCGCGTGACTTCGAAGATGCGTTGACTGATGGCGCTGTTCGGGTCGCGGGCGACTTCGGGGATGCCTACGTCGCTTGCTTTGCTAAGAGCGCTGTTAATCGGAATTTCGCCGAGGAATGGCACATCGAGCGCATTTGCAACATCCTGACCACCGCCGCGCCCGAAAATGTCGTCTTCATGGCCGCATTCCGGACAGACGAAGTAACTCATGTTTTCGATTATCCCTAGTACGGGTACATTCAAACGCGTAAATAGCTGCGCGCCTTTCTGCGCAACCTGATGCGCCACCTTTTGGGGAGTCGTGACGATTATCCCAGCCGTTACAGTCAAATTCTGTACAATCGTCAATTGTGCGTCGCCCGTTCCAGGCGGTAGGTCTATGACTAAATAGTCAAGTTCTCCCCAGTCCACGTCGCCAAGAAACTGCTTTATCGCCGCGCCAACCATCGGCCCGCGCCAGATTACAGCCTGATCCATAGGAATCAGAAACCCTATGCTCATAACACTAACACCATGCGCGCCAATCGGAAGGATTTTCTTTTCGGCGGATATCATCGGTTTGCGCTCTGCGACTCCCATCATCATCGGTATACTCGGTCCATAAATGTCAGCATCGAGCAGACCGACTGCTGCGCCTTCACTTGCAAGAGCTACCGCGATATTCGCGGCAACCGTGCTCTTACCCACGCCGCCTTTCCCGCTCGCGACTGCGATAATATTACCGACATTTGGAAGCAGATTTTGTGGGGTTACAGTAGCGTTGAACTTTGCCACGCGAGCATCCATCATGATGTCCAAGCTGCACACTCCAGGAATCGCTGAAACATATTTGTGCGCTTCCCCGCGCATCTTGTCTTTCATCGGGCAGGCCGGGGTTGTAAGCACGATTTTGAAACT
This sequence comes from uncultured Planctomycetia bacterium, assembly GCA_964602075.1. Classification (GTDB taxonomy): domain Bacteria; phylum 4484-113; class 4484-113; order JAGGVC01; family JAGGVC01; genus JAGGVC01. The sequence goes on along the minus strand of CAZRQJ010000198.1, from coordinate 113 downwards.
CACATCCCCGTCGTCAGAGACTTTTAAGTTTTCGATGAATCCAAGCGTGACTATATCTTTGTGCAGATCAGGGTCTATGACCTTTGACAGCGCTTGAAGAACCTGCTGCTCGG
>CAZRQJ010000197.1:853-3756 GCA_964602075.1 uncultured Planctomycetia bacterium | reverse complement strand
GAGCACGCCCCGATTTTATCACCGCCTGCCTGATAACGGTTTTTTCAAGCGCCACCTTAAGAATTCACAGTGTGCGCGCACGCAAATCAATCGTTTATCCAGTCCCAACCTGCGTTTACGTGCGTGTTAAACTCTGCTTGTGGATAATAAACATTTCGATAACGAGTTTTACATGCGGATCGCGATCGACGAAGCGCGAGCGGCGCACGACCGCGGTGAAGCGCCGGTTGGCGCGGTGCTTGTGGACGGGCAGGGGCGGGAGCTTGCGCGAGCCGGCAACCGCACACGCGAACTTATGGACGCAAGCGCACACGCCGAGATACTTGCATTGCGAGCCGCCGAGTCGAGCGCCGGCGATTTCCGACTGAACCACATTGGCCCAATCACTTGCGTCGTCACGGTCGAGCCATGCCTTATGTGCCTTGGCGCGCTTCTAATCGCTCGCGTATCGCGCGTCGTTTTCGGTTTACGCGATGAAAAATTCGGCGGTCTTTATGGCAAGTTCGGTCTGTATGCAACGCCGCCTTTCGACAAATGGGATATCGCTGAAGGCGTTCTCGCCGACGAATGCCACGCGTTGTTGCGACAGTTCTTTGAAGGCTTGCGGGGGAAGTAAGGCACGACGTTATCCGGTGTGCGATAAACGCAGCATAGGCTTCTAGCCTGTGTCCGTGTGGGTGGTATAATGACAACGATCAAAATGAAATTTCGCGACAAACTTGTCAGTATAATTACTATGCCTGTGGGAGGGTAAAGTTGTGAAACAGAACGTGATGACAAAAACAATGACGGCGATGTTATGCCCCGAATCGCCCCGTATCAGCTCGTACTTGTGGCTCACACATCGACTATGGAGTCACCAACTCGAATATGTTGTATCCGAGTACCTGCATCTTCGACGTGCTGCCGAGATTGCCCGTGCTAAAGGCGATATCGCAGTAGCTACCGAAAAACTGGGTACAGAAGGCAAGGCTGCCGTCAAGCACAAATTCGAGCAGTTTGTAAACCGTTTTGTTACCCGTTATGGTTTGTCACTTGCAGAAGCGACAGACGTTGCGCTCAGAATGGGTGAGATGAGCGATTATTTTCTTGTGGCACCTGACGGAGCCGAAGTTAGCGAGCCAACGTATGTGCATGGATTCGTCAATCAACTGACATCGCTCAAACCTGAAAAAGATCGAAAACCTGAGAAATTCATTAAAGTTGCTCCGGACAAGAAGCCTCATTACATTAACGAGTGGCTGGCAGAATTTCACCAGAAAGGTATTCTTCTTTTTGAACGTGACAAGATGTTGGGAGTGTCCTGGTCTGAAAAACTGTTCAATGCAGCTAAACAACACATAAGAAGTCAAGGCGAAATAAGAAAAATGCGAGAAAAGGATAGGAAAAAATGGGAATCGGATAGAAGCGATTTTTTAAGCAAACACGAAAAGTTCTTTTCCGAGAGATACGCTTTCTTCGAAGAATATGAAAAAGAACGGACAAAGGAATCACAGACACTTCTTGTCCAATCTCAAAATCGCAATGTGAAACATGAAGTACGCATTCGTGACCACATGATTAAGGGAATTAATCTTGTGTTGTCCATATGGACGGATGAAGGACTCTGGAAACCAAAGAAACCGTTCGATAAATCCATGCTTAAATCGAGAATTGAACGCAGGGAACAGATTTTCAATGCGATACGCAGTTCCGATATGGAAAAGTTCGGAGATCACCGTTTCTTCGACTGGCTTGCTGAACATGCCGACGACTGGCAAGAGTTCGCCGATGACCTGAAAACGCTGCTCGATTATAATTTCAAGTATCTAGATGACAGGAAACCGAAATCTATCGGATTTTCGCGCCCGTCGTTCGACAAGCATCCGATATGGTACGAACTTGAAGAATGTTTCGACGCATGGCCGGATACGAAGTATTTCAAAGCGGATTTCGTGGACCGAAATCTCTATATGCGTATCGTGATTCCGGAAGCCGACACTGTGAAAATTAAAGGAAACTACCGCTGGAACCCCGAATGCATCGCTTTACCTGCACTGACGGATGCTGAAATAAACGAAATTATAAAGAACCCGTCGCTTGCGACAATACTTCCAGTTCATATTCCGTTCAAACCCGATTCACGTTTACGTTATTTTGCAATCCCTAATCCATCGTTCAACAGAAATGATAAAGAAGCTAAGTTTCAATCACCATACCTGATTAAAGACGAGATTACGCATGATCGTTATCCGTTCAGACTTGGCGGATTAAAGCTAGTGTTCCGACCTCGTCCAGTATCGGAAAAGAAAAGCAAGCCGTACGTTTACTTTTCTACACAGACGCTTATGCCGTTTGAAAAGCAATATCGCACAAAGCCGGACGCTAGAAAGCTCGAATCCGGCACACGGGTCTTAGCGATTGATCTTGGACATCGTCACCGTGCTTTCGGTGTCGTCCGCGAGTATAACGATGAAGGTGAAAGCGTTCAGGTTTGGGCGGGACCAATCAAACCTAAGGGTGGTCGCCACCTGTCGCATGTCGATGCACATGAGGAAACACATAGAATTAGCAGGAGCAATGCGCAAAAGAGCAAAACCGGGAAAATGCGATTTTTGAAACGCGGGCAGGAATTCGACAAGGATTTTCGCGAACACATCGTGAACATGAAAGACGATATCGCGAAACAGACTGCGCATGCGATTGTCGAAACTGCTGTTGATAACAAAGCGACGATCATAGTTATGGAGCAATTAGATAACTACAAACCAAAGACGGACAGGACGCGGAGAGAGAATCGTCGTCTTAGAACGACCGCTTTCCGCTCTCTTTATCACGAATTGACTTCCGAAAAAGGTCAGGGAAAAAACGCGCAGGGTGTTGATAGAGCCGGAGCGTATGGAATCGTCGTTTACAGTTATGGA
>CAZRQJ010000197.1:0-843 GCA_964602075.1 uncultured Planctomycetia bacterium | reverse complement strand
GTACACGAGCCGTGTGTGCCACAAGTGCGGCTGGCCCGGTATGCGTTTTGTCGAAATCCAGAAAGGCGTGTTTAAAAAGTGGGTTGACAAAGACGGCGTTCCTATAACACATAAGAAAATAGCCGGTAAGGATGTTGTCGAGTCCGATGCTGGTAAAGTACTGATTCAGCCGGGAGGTAAGTTGTTTTGTTGCAGTAATCCAGATTGCGATGTCGTCAAAATCAACGCCGATTACAACGCTGCACAGAATCTTCACAGGCAATTCGCGGCGAAAAAGGGAGAAAAACTGATTGAGTTTCAAGATAAAGAAAAAGAAGATGGACGATTGATGAATCACCCGTCGGCAGGATTAGTTAAAGGAAAGGACTACTGGAAAATGGCAGAAGAATCTGTTGTCGAAAAATTGAAAATACGCAAGTTCAAAATCGTTTCCTAAAAAAATGTTGTATAATCTCCGACGAGAGCGGTGAAAAACCGTTCGGTCGGACTCCGTAATCACGGAGAACCTGCGAAGCCGACTGTGTCGTGCCGGGCACTGCAAGAGGGTTCATTCCCTTAGCTGTTAGTTGCGGGCTAGGGCTTCGGATTTGCATGCTAGTGCAGGAACGTTGACAGAAAAAAACAGCTCGCGTAACCTCAAAATCGGTGGAATACCCGGGTAGGTTACACGAAAACGAGCTTTAGCTAATGGCGATGCGGCTTTTCATGGGTACCACTATGCGTAGAAATGATATTTTTGCATCTCTTGTTTCCCTCTTTGTGAAGGGGTTACGGGAAATGCCCTTGCGAGCGTAGTATTCATGAGGCTTCCCGAAAGGCACGGTTGCAATCGCTCGAAAGCTA
>CAZRQJ010000196.1:0-3805 GCA_964602075.1 uncultured Planctomycetia bacterium | reverse complement strand
TGAACTTGCAAAAGACATAATTCGCAAGGTTGACAAACCGCCGAAGCAAGCGAGCCTGAAAGTTACCGTATATACAGTTTCAGAGAGCCCGCAGGTTGTTTATGGACTTGTTAGCGGACAAGCGAATCGCAAACGCACTTTCTGGGACTATGCCGGCGGTTCATTGAGCCTTAGCATACCCGCGAAAGGCGGCATTATTCCTGCCGACAACTATACTCTTGCGTTTGAAGCTCTACAAACCGAAAGAAAAGCAAAAGTTATCAACCAGACCGAGATAGCTGTTATTGACGGATTGACCGCTAGTATTGAGTTTTCAAGAACTCGTGGTAATTTCCGCACACAAGTAACTTTTGACGCGAACGGAAATGCATTCCGTACTGGGACATTCGACGAGATTACCGCTGATACGAGTTTGGACTTTCTTCCTCAAATAGATGATTACGGAAGAATAACTCTGCAGTTCTCTCCAGACGTAACAACTTTTGACGGCCCTCCTCAAGTTGCAAACGACGGGCAAGGCGGAGATGTAACATTCCAACCCACCAGTACAACAACCTTGGATACCGTTCTAAGATTGCAAGATGGCGAGACGGCACTGATTGGCGGTCTGATGATCGAATCTAACAGTGACGATATTGAGAAAGTTCCTGTGTTGGGTGATTTGCCTTTCATCGGTTCGTTGTTCTCTCATCACAACAAGAGCCGTGAGACCAGCTATATCTTCGTTACAATCACTGCAACCATAATTGACGACAAGTAATTGTTAAATGGTTGCCTGTAGGGCGACGTTTGGGAACAAGGCTAACCGAACGAGGTCAGACAGTTTGCTTGAGTCTGACTTTGTAGGAGGTAACAAGCTTGGTGAGTCGTAAACAAGTTATCAAAACGGAACTTCGGAAGCAAGTGCTGAAGAAGATAGATATAGGTCTCGACCTGACTAGCGACGAGTTACGGGTTGTAGGCTTATCCAAGCGCGGCAAGGAGTATATCCTTGAACGGTTTGCGATCGGCCCGATTCCGAGTTCGGTTTTCGCGGCGGGAAAAGTTGCTGAACCGCGTGAGCTTGCGGCTAGAATTGGAGAGATTTGCACCGCTAACGGCATCAAACCGAAACGTGCAATGATTTCGTTGTCTGGCAAGGCTGCGATAACTCGTATTGTAGAACTTCCTAAGATGGGTTATGCTCAAACACGTCAGGCGATTGATTTGCAGATCAATCAATACGTGCCTTTCCCTCCAGGCGATACGATCTATCAGTTCAAAGTTCTGCCTCCTTCTGCCGGCTCTAACCCAGCAATGCAAGAAGTTTTACTTGTTGCCACACGCAGAAGCACGGTTGACAGCTTGATTCAGACGCTCGGATTTCTTCAAATTGAGCCGGGCGGAATAAAAATAACGAGTTTGGCGGCTAGTAAACTCATCCTCCCCAAACTTGAAGGATACACGCAAACTGCGTGCTTCATTGATCTTCGTGATTCAGTAACAGACTTATCGTTCTTTGTAAACAACAATTTCCGTTTGTCCCGCCCTATCGAGCTGGGTTACAACAGCATAATCGCCAAGGTTTCACAAGCGCTTAGCGTTAGTCATGCAGATGCTGAAGAGCACATGAAGAACGACCCTGTCGATCTGGCTTTACCCGAAGAAGAGGTTGACGAATCGGACGATAACAGAATGCGCGAAGCGCTTCTGCCGATATTCAGTAACTTTATCAGCGAGTTGATTCGCAGCATCAGATACTATGAATCGCAAGCTCAACGCAGTGAAAGAGTTGGAAAGCTTTTCATATACGGCAATGTTCAATTGTTCAAGAACCTCGATAGATATATCGAGCAACAGACTGGATTGGAAGTAAGTATTCTGTCGATTCAGAGTTTAGTGACGCCTTTGCAAGGTGTTTACTCGACAGAGTTGCTTCGCGAGCACGGTGAGAAATTAGTTGTCGCTGCTGGATTAGCTGCAGATATCGTTTCTAAAGTTAAACCAGAACTTAACTTAATGCCATCAACATACTACTTGCGCCGCAGAGCGTGGAGCGTTGTTGGCGTTGGTGTTATGATGCTGCTGGTGGCGATGTTGCTTTATTGGTTCCAGTTAAGTTCGCTGGATGCTAAGATTAAAGTTAAGAATGACACGCTTGCTGAACTTAAGGCAGAAGAAGGCAGATACAAAGGAAGAGCAGACGAATTTGACAGAGTCAAGGGCGATATTCAAAACAACATACCTAAATTCAAGCAAGTATTCAACTTAGTAAAAGATCAGCCAATTTGGCCTCCTCTGCTTGCCGAATTAGGTGCCGTTACGCCTGACACTGTGTTCCTAAATGAGATAACTTTTAACAGCAGCGACTGGAAAGTTAACATTAAAGGCATTGCACTATCGCGTTGGGACTTGATGCTGTTTTGTCTTTCTGTTGATCATTCAAACTTGTTCGTTATTGGAGAGGTTGGCGAAGACGAAGGCGGCGGCGGAGAAACGGGTGGCACGTCAGGTGGCGGCGGCCGAACTGCCACAATGGGAGGCGGATCGGTAAGCGTCAACAATGCACAACCACCGATAGATCGCAGCGATTTGTTCAACTCCGGCGTTGTGCAAGCCAGCGCACCAATGGACGAATTCAGACCGCCAAGATGGACAGGTCGTCCAGGACATAACATCGACGATTTCTTCGGCGCTCCCCCGTGGGAGCGATACGCTGTCGCATGGGGTTTTGAGATAACGCTAAACGTTCAGGCAAAGGGTAAACAGCAGGACGAAGCGATAAAAGATTTAAGCGCGTGGGAGGAGGTTATACAAGATGTCCTCGACACGTAAACAACCACCGGCAAAGGGTAAACAAACGCAACAGGATACTGGTCCGAAGCAACCACTTTTTACGCCCCAAACTGTCGGAATTGTGTTTGCGATTCTCTTGGTAATTTCAGTTGTGGTATTCTACAAAGGATTTTACGAGAAAAAAGTTCAAGAAATAGCAGCGCTTGAGGGACAGATTAACACACAGCAGCAGAGCAACGAGACCTATAAGCGCAAAGCGGCTAAACTTGATACGGCACAGTCGGTTAAAGGCATAATGGATCAGAAGCTTGAAGAGGTTCAACCATTCTTCATTATGGACCAGGACGAGATGCGGGAATTTCTTTTCTATACTTTCCCTGATGTTCTTGTTCGCTCGAATATCGATCCATATTCCATAAAGACCGAGATGGAATTCCTTTATAAGCTACCTTGGTATTTTGATTCGCCATTCGAGACGATTCCCGATTGGGCCGATCCGGAAGAAGCAACCGATATGTTCGACTGGGATTATCAGGCGAGAACAGAAGGTGAGAAAGAACCTGAAACAAAAGAAGCATTGGGTGTTCCTGCGAGTTTCATTCAGCCTTTCAAAATACACCTTGAAGAAGTTCCATTGACATATGAGCAGCTTAAGCGTTTCATCAAGAATCTGCAGCAGCATGGCGGTAAACTTTTTACTGTGCACTGCTTCAAGAACGATTCTGGAAGTAATGCAGGCTTTTTGCGTGTCACTAGCAATTACGAGATGGAGTTATCAGTTTATTTTATGAACCCGACGCAAGCTGCATCGGGTGAAACTCCTGAAGGGATGCCGGGCAGCGAAACATGCTAACGGCGAGGTGATTCTAAATGCAGGAATTAATGCAAAACAAATTAGTTGTCGGTCTAATCGTTCTGGCAGCGGTTGGCTTGATTTATACTATCGCTACAGGCGGTTTTACCGGTGGTAGCGGCGATATGCCTGAATTTGAAACAGCCAGTGTTTCTACTTCGTCAACTCCCTCCCCCG
>CAZRQJ010000195.1:1342-3813 GCA_964602075.1 uncultured Planctomycetia bacterium | reverse complement strand
TCACGAATATTCTGCTTGTCGTCTTCACCGAAAATGAATGTGAAGCGATATTCGTAGGCATTAGAGACGCGTCTGTATTCGAGATCGGTCCAGTCAGAGTCAAGTGTGTACAACCAATCGTCCGAGTAATGGAATTTAATCGGGTTCGTACCGCCGTCGAAAACCATTTCTTCCGATGCAGGTTCTTCGCCGTATCCCTCAACGCGATCGCGCAACTGTTCGATACGTGTTTGAATCTGTTCTACACCGTATTCAAAGTTCACGTAAGAGGGCCAGTCGTCAAGCAGATCTTTGTAAAAACGATTTTGCATGTGAGGGGCTTCGAAATAGGTGAAGATGTAAAGCTCGCCTTCCGGAGGCGTGTAGAATGCGTAATAATCAATCAGCTTCTGAATTTCGCCTGTATCGCCAACGTTGAACATGTCGATTATCGCTTGAATGTGGTCTTGCACCATCTCGCGCGTGTACAGGTAGCCGTAAACGGTGTAACCCATACGTTTGTCTTGATAGATCGGGAAGCGCTGCCCATTGAAGTGAGCAAAAGCTTCGCGATAATTCATCGTTTCACGGGACGGAATAGGTTGAAAGAAATCATCCGTCGAAAGTCCCTGTGCAAAAACTCCTGTAGCTGAAACTACAGTGAACAAAAGCGCCAACGCCAGTGTTCTCATTTAACCGCTCCTTAAGAGTAGAATCACTCCGCCAAAAGGCGTCGGTTGAATCTGACTAGCACAAATTGATCGGCAAAGCCGTATGTGCCACCAACAAGTGATAATAGCACACATATTAGAAATTGCAAACTGTGAATAGAAAATTAGAATAATTTTGAATTTTCTTTCTTTGCCGAACTGCCGCCACCGTTAGATAGCTAATAGAATGTTGAATGTGTATTTTTTGCAACAGTGCTATGATCATGTTTTTAATCGTTACGATATGGAGTTTCGTTTGAGGTTCAGCGTCGTCATTCCTTTGTATAACAAAGCGTGTTTCATTGAGCGAGCACTGGTGTCGGTTTTAGCGCAAACACACAGCGATTTTGAAATCATCGTTATAGACGACGGATCAGCCGATAACAGTGTCGATGTTGTCAATAACTTTTTGTTAAAGAATTCGTTCAAGGACTCAATAGTAAGGTTGATCAAGCAAGAGAATTCTGGCGCAAGCGTCGCAAGGAATCGAGGTATCTTAGAATCGAAAAGTGAATACATTGCCTTTCTTGATGCTGATGATGAGTGGCTTCCCGACTTTCTAGAAGAAATCTCTTGCTTGGTTGATCAATTTCCGAATGCAGGATTATACACAACAGCGTTTCTTCGTCTCGAAGACGTGACGGGCTCGAAACAGGCAATGATTGCTAAAAAGAGAAGCATACCCGAATTCAAATCGTTTTCAAAAAGCGAACGCGCAATTCTTGCGACCGAATATGTCTTACGGGAACCGAAACTCGGACAAAAAAAATTTATCGTAGATAACCTAGTAAACTGCGCAAAGAGTGACAGAATAAGCACATCGGCTGCAGTTGTAAAACGAACGGTATTCGACGTTGTCGGTATGTTCAAAGACGGTGTACGTATAGCGCAAGACGGAGAAATGTGGTTAAGAATCGCTCTGAAATACGATTTCGCATACTCTCAAAGGATTCTGTCGATTAATCATACGGACGATGCAGTCAGCACAACTAAGCGTCTCAAAATGGACCTGGATAATCCACCAAATGCGCCAAATTTAACAGCACGCGAAATTTATAACGACTTGCAAACTACCGCTGAACTGAAGAACAAATTAAAAAGCTATCTAAACGTCAAAGAAATGAACTACATAGATAGACTTTATAAATCAGGTCATATGGACGAAGCGCGTCGAGTATTCAGCGAAAATCTTCTTGAACCAGTCGGTAGCTGGAGGAAACCTTTTCTTTCGTACAAATTATTCGGCACACATCCGCCGTTATGGATAATTCCATACGTGGTGCGTCAATATTGGAATAAAATCGCACTCAATATTATAGGTGCGCGCGTCGATGCTAATGGTGTATGGAACAGAAGGTATCTTCTTCATTAACAGACGTTGTAAAATAGTTCGTGACAAAATCGTCAAAATTGATTTTTCATGTGTCAACCGAATCTGCCGGTTCGCGTGCTGATTTGTTTACAACGAGAGAGTTATCTCTGATAGTCGGGTTTCAATTAAGCCGAGAGCGCGTAAAAACGCTTTTTGATTTTGGTGCAGTAACTCAAACTGGTAAGACTTTGAAGCCGTCAAGTAAAATTAAACGAGGCGATTTGTTAGTGAATTGCGACGAGGTTACGCTTGCTTCATTGAAAACACCATCGGATTACTTATCGCGAATCATCCCAGAAGATGTTGTTCTAGATGCGATTTACGAAGACGATAAACTGATAGTAATCAATAAACCGACAGGTATGAGCGTTCATCCTTCACCGGGTGATTCAGATCCAACAATAGTCGCT
>CAZRQJ010000195.1:0-1282 GCA_964602075.1 uncultured Planctomycetia bacterium | reverse complement strand
GAGATCCAACAATAGTCGCTGCGCTAATGCATCGTTGGGGTGTTAGGGATATTGAATTGGGTTTTGTCTCACGAATTAGCGAATCAAAGAAAACTGATTATGAGATTGACGAATTCGATGTCTCAAATTCGTCCGATCCGATTGAAAACATGAAAAAAGCGTTACTGACACATAGAATAGGTATAGTTCATAGATTGGACAAAATGACTTCAGGTTGTTTAGTCGTTGCCCGCGACGCTCAAACGCATGCGTTAATCTCCGCACAATTTGCAAGCAGGCAAACGAGAAAAGAGTATGCTGCGATAACCGTAGGCGTTCCAAAGGTGAGTATGGGAGTTATTGACGCTCCTATCGCGCGTCATTCACGTGACAGAACGCGCTATATTGCAATCAGCAGCGTAGATTCTCGCGTGAACAACGGGAAGTCTCGTCATGCACGTACGGATTACGAACTTTTATCAACTTCATCTGGATTATCGCTAATAAAACTGCGGATTCATACCGGTCGCACACATCAGATTAGGGTGCATTTGAAACACATCGGGCTTGAAATACTCGGCGATACGCTGTACGGCACAAGCACAAACGCTCGATTCTTGGAGTTTCTAACAGGAGCATCTAAACAGAATGTACCAAGAGAGTGGCTTCAGTCTTACGACACAACCGACAGATTGAATTTAGCACGCGCACTCGACTATGATGGAGAGATTTGTAGAGCGGGGCAGATGTTACATGCGCGACTGATTGAGTTTGAGCATCCCGATGGACGAATTCTGACGCTCTTGTCTTCGTTTCCGTGCGCTTTTACGCGAGTTTGTGAAATCGCTTCACTCGATATTAGCGCTTTGAAAGCAAATTGAGATAAACCTTGCTGCTTATCTTGTGCATCGCTGCGGCATTATCAAGCGGTGCAGGATACGAATACTATTGAGCGTGTTATTATGCATATCGTCCTTCGTTAATCTTGGAGATTTTCGATTGACGTTCATTGATTTGTTGGCGCGACTTAAGGGGAAGCGATGGCAAACGGTAATCTACCCGGAAAATTGATGTTTGTGCCTCATGCACACCTTCCATATGTGCATCATCCTGAAAACGATAGGCATTTAGAAGAACGTTGGCTGTTTGAAGCGATCACGGAGACATATATACCGATTCTTCAGGTTATGGAGCGTCTCGAAGGAAACGCTATACCGTTCAAGTTGACAATGTCGCTCACTCCAACTCTTCTTGCAATGTTTGAAGACGAGATGTTGAGGTGGAGATACGTCAGGTTTCTCGA
>CAZRQJ010000194.1:0-3814 GCA_964602075.1 uncultured Planctomycetia bacterium | reverse complement strand
ATAAGGAAGCAATGATTCACCTAGTTGGTTTCGTCATGCTAATCGGATTGATACTTGTTATTACTTATCGGGAAATATTTGGAAGAGTTCAGTAAGCGCAAATCGCTGTACCCAACTTGTTTATGTGGAGAGTTATCATGGTAAGTACTTATCTTTTTCAAACCCCTAGTCGCCTCCTTTTGTTGGCAGCATTGTGCGTATTGACATCATGCCAACAATCAATGCTTGTTGACCCAAGTAACTATCCTAGCACCGCAAATGCAGGAAACTCGTTCAATGGGGAGTATGAGTTGATTGAATGGGCTATTGCCAACAGATCTCAAGACATCGAGTTTACATGGTTCGACAAGGAATACAACGTTATATCTAAACCAAGCAGTCTAGTCCTAGACGAAAGCAATGCTGGTGAATTCGAATTGAACGGTTTAGTTACAAATCAGGGTTTATATGCGGTAGTCGCTTATGATCCAGCGATGTTTTCATATAGGAGTTTTTCTGTTGACCAAACCGGAATAATTTATCTCGCAATGAATCCCAAAGCGGGTGCTGTCGTATTTGGCATTGCACCCGCAGGTAAGCCTACTGCAGAATTCACAGGCCATCTGCGTTTCTTTCTTGAAGTTGACAGACCTATACGATTACTAAGTAAAGCACCTTCCGGCGATCACAATATCGTAAACGATTTGGAAGTAACAGATTCAGCGGGTGACTGGCAATTAGTTTGGAGAGAAAAGAACTTAGCCGACTACTCAAACGACGGAGAAGTTGGAATTCCAGATGTAACTCCGATTGCTCAATTCTTTAACGTTACGGTGGATCATGCTGACCCAAACGACCAAGCTGCAATAGTTGATGGCGATTTCAGCAATGAAATAGGTGTATCGGATATAACTCCAATTGCTCAAAATTACTTAAACGAAGTGTCTAAGTACTACGTTTTTCGCTGGCAGCCTGCAACCAATTGGGAACAAATCGATCAAGTCTTACGCCCGGATCCTGTGTCGCCTGCTTGGCTTCCCCCTCGGTACGACTACACAGACTCGAATACTGCCGTGGCAGATACTTTTTACGCTGTCCGAGCCGTAGACAGAACAGGAGCAGTTGGAGTTTCAAGCATCGTTGTAGGAGTCCCCGGTTCTAATCAGTCCGTCAAGCCAGATCCGCCTGATGTAGTTCCCGAGCCTATTACTCGTGTAGATTTAAATGTAGCTAATGTTTTGCCATTTTCAATTCTGACTGGAGAAAGCCAACAATTCGATGTTGTCCTTGATTCTGCCACTTCAAATTATGTACTTGCATTAACAAGCCTTGGCGAGCCTTCTACAATAACTTCGCCAGTTACCATATCCACGCTTCCTACAATCGTCCCGAGTAGCTTGAATCCAAGCATAATCGAACCTACATCAGAGGCGCGGCTGAATATTGCATTGGAAAGAAAGGCAAAAGAACTTCTCAAATATGGTACTAGACCGAAACTAGTTGAGAGAAAGATTTCTGCCATAGGGGCCGAAGCGACTTTTAACATTGTATTCGCCGATTTTGATCCTAATACGCTTGATGGATCGATCGTTGGAGTGCTTAGAGCCGAGAATGATCGAGTACGAATTTGGGTTGACAAACAGGTTGACGACAGCCGTTTTGAACCCGGACAATTGGATGTGCTTGCAACAGAAACTCGTGACATAGCCCTAGCTCAAGAGGAAGCGGCGTACGGTGGAATATACGATCCCGATGATGACAATAGATTTGACATATTATTTACGCCCCAGATAAACGCGATACCGGGTCAAGTTAGAGGATTGTTCGTTACGAACGACCTGCAAGAATCTATTGGAACAAACACACGCGATCTCATTTATCTAGATGTTCCAGATTGCACAGAAGGCGTAATTCCAGGCACTTACGATCAGATACCGCCTGGTATATTTGATCAAACTGCGCCTATTTCAAAAGAGAGTTTCGCTGTAACTGTTAGACAAGAAATTGCACATGAATTGCAACACTTACTTAACTACGGAAATCGCTTAAAGATCCGAGATACACATTCCGTACTACCGGAAGTAGAGGAAACTTGGTTAAACGAGGGGTTGTCGCACTTTACCGAGGACTTTGTTGGTTATCAAAGTCATACCAACTATGCGATGATTAGAAGCTTTCTAGAAATGAATGACGTTACTCCAGTGATTTGGCCTACATCTATGGATGCACCGGTACCGCGCGGCGGAGTTAACTTGTTCGTGAGGTATATTTACGAACAATATGGTGTTAATACAATGTCAAAACTCTTGTTAAGAAGTACGCCGAATACGATGTTGTCAGGAATCGCCAATCTGGAAAGCGCGACTGGTGATCCAGTCGAAGACATTTACAGAAATTGGCTTACAACGATGAGTTTTATCGGATGGGATGTGATAGTTCCTAACACGTATAAATACGCATTGCCGAGCACACATCCACTAACAAACGGGATGACCGGTATTGCATTTCTCGATGATTTTACTGATTATGCTGGCATTACAAGTCAATTACCAAGACCCGCTTATCATCTTCTTATTGATGATGCGATTTCGACATTTGATCTGCTGCCCAACGCACCCGTATTTTTGTTAATCAACGATGATTCAAGTGGGAATAAGAAATTCGCAATAACAGCAGGAACCATCAATCCAGTATACGGAGTCTTTGTGCGCGTTTCTGACGAACAACAAAAGGTTGAAAACACATCAGGTACGACAGAATTCGAGTTCTTCAAATTGTTTACAGGTGAAATCGAAGTAAACACAGAGAAAGATGATTATGATGTCGTCGCACCATCGGACGGTCGAGTTTACGTTCGGGTCGTATCTTGTATCCCCAATCAGCTTAAACCTGTTATTTCCGTGCAGGGTAATGTACAATCCGATCTCAACCCGATGCAGGGATCAGCATTGTTTTATTTCAATTTAACCGGCGGTGGAGGAGGTTTGACCTTTGGTGTATCGAGCGCGGACGGGACGACAGGTAAATACCTCATCTCGGCGGAGTTCTACCCCCAATAGCACAAAACTGGCATTGATTCTGTCTGACGGTAAGCCTGGACATGTAAATCAATCGCGTGCTTTATGCGCATTATTAGGTATTCAAGCCCATGAGGTTCGAATTGATTACATCAGCGAACTTCGAGAAGGTCTTTTGCGCGCCCGAATAAACATCTCCCAGCGCCTTCCACAAAGCCTCCCACAAATGCTTACAATGATGAGAAGCTTTATCACCGAGCCGAGTATTCGTTCGCTTCAGTCTTTGATAGTCGAAGAACCATCGTTAGTAGTTTCTGCAGGTTCTCTTGTTTCTGCTGCAAATTATGTAGTTTCGAAATCACTTGGAGCAAAATCGGTTGTATTAATGCGTCCTTCTGCAGTACCTCTTGATATCTTTGATTTGATAATTCTTCCTGAACACGATCGTCGCCCCGGATTACCTAGCAACGTTGTGTTCACTCCTGTCGCTCTTTCGTATTTTGATGAAGCAAGACGTACTTCTACTGACGACGTTATCGAACAGAAATTCGGCAAAAAAGCTCTATTCTCAAGACCATTAGCGTTGATTGTAGGCGGGCATTCGCCGTACTTCTATATAAATCCGGATCAAATTGTTGAGTTAACCAGAACCTGTTGGGCTTGGGCAACTCGAAATAAGCATGGCATGATGGTTACAACATCCCGGCGAACTCCGGCTGAAGTTGAAGATGCACTTGCAAAAGAGTTCTCTGGAGAAGGATTTGATAATATTAACTTTGTATGGGGACGCAAGGATACGTTTAATCCGCTGCCGGCTC
>CAZRQJ010000193.1:3299-3825 GCA_964602075.1 uncultured Planctomycetia bacterium | reverse complement strand
GGCAACTGGTGGACGGAAGGCCGGGATAGCTCGCATAGAAGGTGGAGTCCTATACCTGGACCTAATGAACCGGTTATAAAGTGGGCTATTCGCAATTTCACAGCGGGTAATCCGAATGCGCCGGTAGTTGCGAGAGACGGCTCGATTTTGAAAAGCGAATGGTACGAACCGCTAAGTTGCATACTACCAAACGGAATAATCGAATGGTCAACAGAAGAGCGAACAAGCGTTGCTGCATCTATTACAGACGCAGGCGAGATAATCACGAATATCGGCGATTATAACCTTTGCGCTATGGAGCCTGACGGGACTATGAACTGGCGAACGCCTGTCGGAAGACATTACTTCTCGAATCCGACATTAGAAGACTTGAATAGAAGAATTTATGTTTACGGTTACGATTACGCATCGGAAACCTACCGCCTTTTCTGTCTCGTTTCGGAGGGAAACGACGAATGGAGTGTCGAAGCGTGTGGGAACAGAACGGGACCTGCAATTGACGCTGCGGGATGTGTGTACGCTGTGA
>CAZRQJ010000193.1:0-3281 GCA_964602075.1 uncultured Planctomycetia bacterium | reverse complement strand
GGCTGGCAATTCGATACCGAAAGCAGCATTTTCACCGATATTGCCGTTGACGGCAACACAGCATACGTCGGATGCATGGGTAAGTATTACGCTCTTGATGGCGGAGACGAACCGAAATGGACATTTGTAGATTCCGAAACGACGATGTTCGCACACGGACCGGCGATTGCTAGAGATGGGACAACGTATATAGTAGGCGCAAAAGGCAAAGGACTGATCGCCGTAAATCCTGACGGCACTAAGAAGTGGGTTTTCCCGACGGAGGACAGTTTCGGCTGCGCGCCGTTCATCGACGGCAACGCTGCGATTTATATATGCGACGGAGCGTTCAAGGGCACGGTCGATCCGTTTGACGACACAAATCAGTACGGTCAAAGTTTCCTTTACGCGATTTATCCAGATGGATCGCTCAAGTGGAAATTCGAATTCGACGAACGCATTATGAGCGCGATCCTCGCCGACGACGATCTCATCTACGTTACGTCCGCGGCGGGGACGCTGTTTGCGATAGGTGATGCGGAAGGTGTGTGAAAGATTGAATTCCGCAACACCTAATCCGTATGACCGAATACAAGAGCGGTAACTCTACCCCAGCCAATTCCCCAACCGGTATGCGATGACGGCTGCGTCGCGTTCGTCAATGAATCCGTCGCCGTTGCAGTCAAGCCATGGGCGATATGCTTCGTCGTCGCTTTTTAGTCCGAAGTGGGTTCGCAGCATATCGAGGTCAGCGGCAGATACCAGCTTGTCATTGTTCGTATCGCCGATGAGATTGTAACAATCGACGGTAACGATGTCCGATGAATAAAGTCCTTCGGGAGTCATCGCTCTCGCTTCGAGAAGCAGTCGCTGATTGCCGAAATCTTTCGTCTGCATGTATATCGAGTAAGGCGGGTTAGTCGATTTTGCCTTTAAAGTGCCTGACGCATTATAAACAAGGTAACTAACTTCAGTTAAAGAACCATCCGTAGAAACGAGCACTTGCACCTGCGTCGTGATAAGCTGTTTGTCAATGGGTTGAATAATAGAAACTGTCGGTAATTCCGCTACAGTTCCATCGTAAACCACGATGTCGTCGAGCCACCAGCCGCCGCCGGCAATTGTCGTCCCGTTGTCCGTCCCGCTGCCGTCGCTTTCAAAGAAGAAAAGCACGCGAATCGTCTGGTTAATGAACGTACTAAGAGAAATTGACTCACGGTTGTTCGTTTGCGTGCCAGTATAGCTTGCAAGAAGCCAGTAATTGTTGCCGTTGTCAGCGGTTACATACACCCTTCCATAGTCTTTTCCCTCTTCGATGTCGAATCTGTTGTTGAACGAAAGCGTCGGGTTGGATACGCCCGTCAAATCGATTTTACGAGACACCAGATAGTCGTTTTCGTAATTACTGTATGTTCCGGTGCCGCCGCCGAAATAGAAACTCATCGAGCCTGACTGACTCCATGTTGAAGCTTGACGCCACTTGCCTGTTCCGTTTGCTGGATTGGCTAGAATCTCTGCATCGGTTTGAATTTTTCGGGTTCCCGATCTAAGCGCGGGCGATGGATAACGCGCTTCAAACGGGAAAAACTGATAAAACCCGTTTTCTGCTGTATCTGCAAGCGGATAAAGCGATTCCATGTTGTCAATCAAAACATCCTGCACGAGCGACTTCTGCTCTTCTTCGCCATACCCAGTTCCGCTGATTTTTGCCTGCCCATAGAGTTCGGATGTTGTATCCCAAGTAAAGCTGAAGGGCGATACAGTAGAATCAAGCACTTTGTCGTCATTGATAAAAAGTTCAACTCGCTCTACTTTCGGATTCACCTGCGGAACTATGTTTACATTTCCGGATGCAGCAAGCGGGGGAATTGAGCCTAAGCCAAATGTAAATCCTGTGACAGTCGCGTCAATGGTTACGGTTTGAGCGGTCGTATCCTTCCTAATGTTGGTTATTTTCACTTGCGTATCGATTCCCGCATAGTCTTTACTTGAAGGAAGACTTGTAGCGGTGAAACCTTTGCTTCCAAACGGATAGACGTCTCCGCCATCGCCGTAGTTTGTCTCCTTATCCAAATGGTTCAAACCGTCCGCTTCCTCTAGGTCGAGCGCTTTATGGTCTTCGTCGTCGTTTACGCCGTATCCAGTCGGCGGATATATCATCTGATTCTCGTCCACATGCCAAATAAGCAAACCCTTACCAGGACTCTGTCCAAAATCAGCGGAAGCGGTTAGCCAGCGGTTTTCGATAATGAAAAACTCCCTGCCGAATACTCCGTCCGTCCATAAAACATAGGTTTCGTTTGGATTCTCTTTCAGATTACTCGGTTTGAGCACCAATCCGTATGTATCAGAAGTAATCACCGTTGGATTTATCCAGTCCAGCAGCCATTTGTTGTAAGCGCTCATATGCATAGGCGGATTCGTGAAATTGCCAGCGCTCATAAGATCCCAGTAACCGACTCCAAGGCTTTCGTTGCCATCGTTTCCAGGACTTGCTGGAGCGGAGTCTCCACCGTAGTCGTAGTAGTCGGGCAACCTAAAAAAGTGTCCCATTTCATGATGAGCCGTGCGGCTTTCAGGGTTGAGGTCTTCTTCTCCTAAAACACCGATCGTGGTGATTCGTTTATTGTCGAATCTCGGTCCGCCCCACCCGTAGCTTACAAACGCACGGATGTTGTGCGGCAGGATAAATGTTACAGCGTCGATATAGCCGTCGCCGTTGCCGTCGTACTGGGCGTAGTTGACATCAGGGTCAGATGCCGCCATCGCTTTAGTGACTATCTCGCTTAGATCGTTGGGGTTGTTTAGATTCAAGTTGTATGCACCGACTGCAGGGAATACCTCGCCTGTCAACGAGAGTTTGCCGTAACTCATTTCGTCGTAGAAGTTGGTCAATGACGGGCAGGTACGCCCCGAGTTATTCCCGAAGAGTTTTTCAGTAGCCGCGGTCGAATTAACGCTTTGGCTCTGCCCCGACCATGTAACAATAAGAAATACATGCTTGCAAGATCCGACTGACGCCGGCATTGGAGTGCCAAGTCCGACGACGCTTTCGTCACGGTTCGTGTCCGTTAGCGCTGATGATTGGTCGCCGATCACGAGATTCGGGCGCGGCATTCCTGGAGGCTCGATGATGCCCTCACGGGTGAGTATCGGCCCAATGTACGGCAGATCAAATTCATTACCCCATTTCGGGATCAATACTGGGACACCCGTGCGCAGATATTCCTCAACTTGCGCGGCGTATGGATCGGTTTCGGTGTTTTCGGTTTGTGGAGCGATTGCGACAGCAGCTTCTTTTT
>CAZRQJ010000192.1:0-3851 GCA_964602075.1 uncultured Planctomycetia bacterium | reverse complement strand
TGACAGCAAATATCAAAACATCGGCAAGAACACCGCTGTTGGCAAAGCATTTGACAACCGAGCAGGATGCGTAACTATGGTTGAAGCAATGCGTATTCTGGGAGACACTGAATGTACGATATGTGCAGTAGGCACCGTCCAAGAAGAAGTTGGCTTGCGGGGTGCAGCAACCGCAGCCTTCGGTGTCGATCCCGACCTTGCAATAGTACTTGATGTAACCATAGCAGGCGACGTCCCTGGAGTTCGGGAATACGATACGACCGTCAAGATGGGTAAGGGACCCGCATTAACTATCAGCGACTCAGGATTAATAACTCACCCAAAAATTCTGCGGTGGTTCATAGATACGGCGCAACAACAAAAAATCCCCCACCAAATCGAATCTGGGCTGTTGGGAAGCACCGACGCAGCCCGAATCTCAATTACTCGACAGGGAATCCCCAGCGGAACCATCTCTATTCCTACACGCTACATCCACAGCCCCTGCGGCATGCTCAGCTTAGAAGACATAGAAAACGCCTCAAAACTTACAGCCTCAGCCATCAAAACGGTTTCTAAGTACTTCTAGCGCCGAAAGTTCCTCTTTAAACTCCCTTCAGGTATTCGAAACGGAGGCTAAACCACATGAACAAAGCTGATAAATATGCTGGAAAATTCGAGTTTCTAGAACACACTGCAGACGTCTACATACGTGCGCACGGTGCAACCATGGAAGAAGCCTACCAAAACGCTGCCGTAGCTATGTTTGAAACAATAACCGATAGCACTAAAATCGCCCAAACTCAAAAGGAAATTCTCGAAGTCGAGGCCGAAGACCAATATGCCTTGCTCTATAATTGGCTTGAAGCTTTGCTCGTAAAGTTTGAAACAGAAAATGTACTTTTCTCAAAGTTCGAAATTACAGATTGGAAAGAAACATCTGAGAACTTCAAGTTTAAAGCGAGAGGCTGGGGAGAAAAATTTGAACCTAAAAAACATCCCCAAAAAGTAGGTGTTAAGGCAGTTACATACCACTTGATGGTAATTATCCGGGAACCTGATAGGGTGGTTCTGGAGTTTATACTCGACATTTAGGCAAAGTTGAGCCGCTTTAACTCCGAGAACAATTTCTCAACCATAACTTCGGGTGGCTGATTGATGGTTGTTGTTTCGAGTTCTATGAATGGTATTTTCTTGTCCTTATAGAAGGCTATGAGTGGAGCAGTTTGCTCTTGATAGACGTTAAGACGGTTTTTTATGGTTTCGGGATTATCATCTGCTCGTTGGTAGAGCAATCCACCGCATTTATCGCAGATTCCTTCAACTTTAGGTTTTAAGAATTTCAAGTTGAAGATAGTTCCGCAACTCTTGCATATCCGCCGTGTTGAGAGGCGTTCTATGATAATAGAAGCCGGCACGTTGAGCTGCATGATAACGTCGATCTGTTCGATGTCACAGAGCTTTTTAGCTTGATTTAGAGTACGGGGGTAACCGTCCAGTATGAAGCCTTTACCTTCAGAAATTTTAGACAATTGACCCTTGAGGACTTCAACAACTATACCATCAGGAACCAAAGCGCCTTTGTCCATGAAGCTCTTGACTTTCACGGCCAAGTCAGATTTTTCCTTAACTATTTCGCGGAAGATATCACCCATGGCGATAATATCAACACCGAGTTTAGCCTGAAGCCTCGTTGCATATGTTCCTTTACCTGAGCCTGGTGCACCGAACATTATTGCCCTCAACACAATTTCTTCTCCCCGATTCTTTGATAAGAGACCGAACGTAATTAAATTTTACTCGTTGTCTGGTGACTTGCGAAACATTTATGGCACTACAAGCCTAGACGGATTTTACAAAGTGAAAGGTATGCATACTAACCAAGTCGGGAAAAACCTATACAAAGTTGAACTGCAGACAGGAGGCTTCAGAAACCTTATCTGCAGCTACATTTTCACTGGCAAAAAAGCGATACTTGTCGAGTCAGGCCCAACCAGCTCTATTCCAAAGCTAATGTCGGGATTAGAAGAACTACACATTAACCCCAAAGACGTTGAATATATTGCTATAACTCATATTCATCTAGACCACGGTGGGGGCGCTGGCACCTTGCTCAAGCATCTTCCGAACGCCCAAATTCTCGTTCACCCACGCGGCTTGCAACATCTTGTTGACCCTAATCGGCTTTGGGTGTCTTCTCAGTTGGTGCTAGGATTCATTAGTGAAATATTTGGCAAACCTGAACCAGTACCTAAAGACAGGATAATCCCAATCACAGAGGGCGTGTTTGATTTGGGCGAAAACGCCAAATTTACCGTTGTTGAAACACTTGGGCATGCCTCACACAACCTTAGCTTTTATGAATCGTTCAATGGTGGAATCTTTCCTGGAGACGCCGCGGGCACGTACATCCCTGAATTTGACGTTGTTGTGCCCACTACCCCTCCGCCTTTCCGACTCGAAATCGCCTTAGCGTCACTTGATAAACTAATAGGCCTAAATCCCACGGTACTTTACTTCAGTCACTTCGGGAAAGCTAACAATGCAGTTCAACGTCTCAAAGACTACAAAATACAGCTTGAACTGTGGGCTAAAATAACAGAAGAGGGCGTTCATAGAAATCAGAATTTGACCCAGATACGTGATCGAATAGTGACCGAAGACAAGGTTATGAGCCACATCGTCGACTTTGTGAAAAACCACAAAATCTACTCCAAGACCATGCTAGAGAACTGCATTCTTGGCTTTATTGATTACATTAAAAACAAGCATACAGCAGAGTCGCTGTAAACGTTTTAATGGCACAAACAACTTTGTTTCCGCTGGTGAAAGTTTTGGGTGAAAATGAAAACAGAGCTGCTCCTGAAAACGTTCCTTTAGAGAAAATTAACGAGTACATGTGGCAGATTCCTAAATATAAGGCTGCAATGCAGGTACCATGCAGGGTTTTCGCTAATCAAGAGTTGCTGGGCAAAATGAAAAGTGACCGCACATTGTGGCAATGCAGCAACGTGGCACAGTTGCCAGGCATCTATAAACACGCCGTGACATTGCCGGATGGTCATGAAGGTTATGGCTTCCCAATCGGCGGCGTCGCCGCAACTGACTATGAAAAAGGCGTCATCAGCCCCGGCGGTGTTGGATACGACATAAACTGTGGCGTCAGGCTCCTATCAACGAACGTGTATGAAAGAGAGATTCGCCCCCATTTGTCATCGCTTGCTGAATCGATTTTTCGTAACGTCCCATCGGGGTTAGGATCCCGTAGAAAAGACCTTACAGTATCCTTCCGTGATTTAGAAAATTTGGTGACTGAAGGGGTACAGTGGCTTATCGACCGTGGACTTGGTTGGGCGGGAGACGACAAACATTGTGAAGAAAATGGACATATGAAAAATGCCAATCCAGCTAAGGTATCCAATATAGCAAAAAACCGCGGATTAACTCAAATCGGAACTCTAGGTTCAGGCAACCACTTTTTAGAAATTCAGAAAGTTGACAAAATCTTCAACACAAAAACTGCCAAGGTTTTTGGTTTAGAAAATGAAGGTCAAGTTACCGTTATGATACACTGCGGTTCACGTGGTTACGGTCACCAAGTGTGCTCTGACTATTTGCGCGTCATGGAGCACGCGGTACAAAAATACAATATCAGCCTTCCCGACCGAGAGCTTGCTTGCGCCCCCGGCAGCAGCCCTGAAGCCCGAGACTACATTGAAGCTATGGCTTGCGCGGTCAACTACGCCTTCTGCAATAGACAAGCAATTATGCATTGGGTACGAGAAAGCTTCCAACAAGTCTATCGACAAGACCCCGAAAAACTCGGGTTAAAACTCGTTTACGATGTAGCGCACAACATCGCGAAAGCGGAA
>CAZRQJ010000191.1:1942-3956 GCA_964602075.1 uncultured Planctomycetia bacterium | reverse complement strand
CAGGTTTGACTGAAATCTCAGGTTTGGGTTCTATCTTGCGTGCTAAGAAGTCTTCCCTAATCAGATCATAAGCGAGATTGTGCGGTACATAAAGCTCGACTGGAATGATGAATTTACTAACGTAATCATAGATAATGGGACCTAGCTCACGCCAATCAAGCCCACCCTGTCCACATCCTAACGGGGGAACCGCAATCGATGTAATACCCCATTCAATATAGTGATCCCTTAGATACTCAAGTCCATTAATGATATCGTTAAGTCTAGACATAGATCGCCACGATTGTTTAGTTGGAAAATTCAGTATCCAAGGTCCAATTAGCTGGCGAAAAAGATAAGGAAATCCAAGTCGTACCTGACCTTTATGGCACTTTTCTTCGTAATCCTGGTACATGTCAGGATATCGTTCTTTGAAAGCGAGCGCGATTCCCTTTCCCATCACGCCTTCGCAGTTAACCGTGTTAACAAGCGTTTGCGCTCTGGAATCTAGAATATTACCGCCACTAATGATAGTAACCATGGTCGGTTTCACCTACAAACAAAAAAACAAATCCGGATTCAAACTCACTGATGGTACATTGGTCAAGTTTCGGATATTGTTACAACAATCCGTACAGGAAGCATATACCCCAATAATATAACATGGTTCAATTCTATTTGGAACAAGTACTTCAGCGCACATCTTTCCTTTAAGTAGATACTTGAGATTTTCATCGGGATCGTTCCAAGATCTGCAGTATACATGGCTGCGATTTAGTAAAGGAAACATTTCATCTGGTGTTCCAAACCTAGCGGCGTCCCTCGAAGCGTTCATATCCGAGACAAGGACTCTTGGTAAATCGAGTACTTCAGGGCTAATCCTCATCACGCAAAGCGTGTTACTGACATGTTTCAGTTTGTACATCATAGCGTTTCGAGCATTGAAATATAGATTAGCACATCTGTGAATTGTAAAGTCGTTTGGTAATCGTTTATCATCTCTCCTTTCTTGTACTTCTTCATCAGCAATCGATGTATGTTCGATTATTGAAGCATCTCTGTATGAGAGGATACCATGTTGCATTATAGATTGAATGTTGGCAATTGGTGAAATATAGTGAAACTCTCGTACTTCTGACCGTTCCATTTATGTATTATACATCCTCACAATAAACACGTCTTTTGGATATTCAGTATCACAGTCGTGAACACTGAAAGCATCGATATTAAGTATCTTGCGAATTGGATCATTTTATTCCCCAATAATCCTATTCATTTCATCCCAGCTTATGATTTTCTCTTCGTCGTACCGCATCTGATCGAGCAGCGCACACGTATCGTCGTATTCGTCCTGAAGTTCGGGTTCGATAAGCTCCCAGTCCCACTTGCCATGCTTTTCTCTGCAGTCGCGTTCTATTTCGCGTATGCGCGCCAGATATTTCGCTCCCTGTCTGTAATCGGGGGGCCAGAGTTCTTCGTCCGTCTCGTTCGCTTGAATAAGCAGTTCGATATATTGTTTGATACCGAGAAGCGCGAACTCCGAGCCGTTGCCGTCGATGCGTCCGAATGTCGGAACTTTTACTTGATCGTCCTTTACCTTGAAAGTAGCCATCGAAGAAATTATACCCGAAAAGAAGTTCAAACAAAAAAGCGGAGCTTTCACTCCGCTTTCTTAATAAACAAATTGATGCTTGTACGTATCTTTTCGATACGATCGGGCATTTCACCGGTTAAGCCGGTGACACGCGAAGACGCATAAAGTATGGCGTTAAATTAACTTTTCATCACGACACAGATATGTCCATGCTCGAATCGGTTACGCCAACGACTTTGAACTTCTGTCCGTTGACAATCTTGCCGTCAATCAAGCCTGCTATTGACATAGCCTTGAACTTGTGAACGAGATCGAAGCTTACAACTCCTGCGTTGAATTGCTCGCCTGTAATCTTAACGAAACCTTCCGTTCCCGATAAAAGCTGACTGATGTTTGTAATAGTGGCGAACGTGGCGTTGCGAACGGTCACGCGATAGCGAT
>CAZRQJ010000191.1:0-1932 GCA_964602075.1 uncultured Planctomycetia bacterium | reverse complement strand
GCTCATTGCGCCCCACTTCTTAGGAACTTCGACGTTGATGTCCTTGCCGATAGCGACACCTGCGGACGTCATCGCATTGCTTGCAGCCATCGTTTCGCTATTGGCGGGTTTGCCGGTTACTTGATAGTTCTTAGCGAATATAACGCGAGCGGTAGCTGCGTTGATAACCTTAAGCTGGACAATCGCGTCGTAAGTTCCCATGAATCCGCCAAGGTTCATGCTCTGGTTCATATCGGTGTTGAGCTGCGCCTGCGACGTGCCGACAATGAATGTGTCTGCGCCAAACTGGTTAGCCAATGCGATTGCCGCATCGAGATTGCCCGATATTGCCTGATCGACAGCGTTTTTCGCAGATACATTATCCATCTGTTGACGGTCGACGATTATGAAGTTCGATATAAGCTGACCCATCAGTTCGGTTTCAAGAGTCGCCGCACTAAACGGCGTACCCGCGACTTTTTCGTCGATGAAAAGCATAACCTTGTGGTCGTCGAGTATGCCGAGTTC
This sequence comes from uncultured Planctomycetia bacterium, assembly GCA_964602075.1. Classification (GTDB taxonomy): domain Bacteria; phylum 4484-113; class 4484-113; order JAGGVC01; family JAGGVC01; genus JAGGVC01. Next base: position 1,425 of record CAZRQJ010000191.1, on the reverse strand, counting down.
GCTTAGGTTTTCGAGAATGATATCGAGATATATGTCGGCGGTTATCGCAATGTGATACGCGTTGCCCTGTGCGCCTTCTTTAATTATCTGCATATTGCCGATAAATCCCTGACTGCGCGAATAGAACGACTCGAAAAGGTTACCCATCGAGTCCACTTCACTTTCGGATTTGGCATAGACGCCTGCGCCGGCCTCAATCGCTTTGCGCTTGGCGTCTTCCATAGCAAGATTGCGGGCGACGCCAGTATTACCGCCGTCTATAAAAGCGATGCCTTCAACGCTTACAGACTTCACGCGTATGTTGTCGCTCTGCGCAAATACTGCGCCTGTGAGACAAATAGCAAGCAGGAAAAGCAGCGACAGCAGTTTAGTGTTCTTAAACATGTGTTTCACCCCAAACAACTTGGCGCATCATATGATGCGCCTTGGAAAATATAGCAAGGGGGGCGTTTTCGCCCCCCCAAATTGCATAAGAGTTAGTAAAGTATTACTACTTTCAGCTTGCCAAGGAAGTCGTACGATTGAGTCGAGTCGATAACCTTTTGCGCTTCTGCAGTGCTGATAATAACGTCAGCTTCAAAGCTGCCGCTTTTTTGTATGCCTTTGACTATGAGCGGGTTTGTGCCAGCGCGCGCATTCTTGCGAGCTTGATCCATCGTGCGCGCATAGCCAACAATACCGTAGTCGATAACGGTTTCTGCGTCAATCTTGATGAAGCCGTAGACATTCTTACCCTGTGGGTCGAGAACGTTCGGGCTCATTGCGGGTCTGACACCGAGTCCGCTTGCGTCAACGATAAGTCCCGTGTACGGTCCTGCTGTTGTAACTGTGGGCGGTGGTTCAATCGGTGTTCCAGTCGGAACGAACGGCTGAACTCTGTTGTCGGAAGTGACTGTGATGTTTGCCGCAAAGCTTGCGCTAGTGTAGATGCTGGTTGAAGCGAGCGGTTCCTGTTTGCTTGCTACATACGGAAGTACCGCGGCTGCATAGCTTGAACTTTTACCGTAGAGAAGCGCGATTGCCTTAACGCGCACTTCGTATGAACCCGGATCTCTTGCGCCATTGTCTTTGTAGTCTTCATACGCTACTCCGTCGATGAAGCCTTCACTGCGGCTCTTGAAATACTCGTGAAGCTCGGCTCCGTTAACAACGCTTTCACTAACCACATTGATACCCTTACACTTTTCAAGAAGTTTCTGCTGTGCGTTAAGCTCTGCCATACGCATCGCTTTATTCCTTTGAATTGCGGGTGTGGAGTTGATGAAATTGGCAGGTACATAACCATAACCGTAAACAATGACCTGGTTTGAACCCCAGTCTACATAGTTCTCCTTGTCACCGGAGAAATATTGAACTGTTGTCGTAGCTTCGAATGACATATCGACGCTGACAGACTGTGCGCTGGACCCGCCCGAAAAAGCGAAA
>CAZRQJ010000190.1:0-3974 GCA_964602075.1 uncultured Planctomycetia bacterium | reverse complement strand
ATTCAACTTCGGTTGTTAGCGATATACCAAATTTTTCGAATACGCACAGTTCAGCCTCGGAAACAAGCTCCTTTACATCCGACGCTTTCGCTCCACCGAGATTGACAATAAAATTGGCGTGTTTTTCGCTTATCATGGCGTTTCCGATGCGTTTTCCTTTAAGACCCGTGCGTTCAATGTAATAACCAGCGCTGTACGCACCGTTTCCGTCCTTTTCTACCCAAGGTTTAGCAGTTTCGGGATCGACGCGCTTAAACACGCTTCCGCAGTTCGGATAGTCGAGTGGAAATTTTTTCCATCGCTCGGTTTTTATCTCGTTCATTCGTCTCAAAATTTCATCTTTGCTCTTACCTTTACGCAAAACAAGCGTCAATTCTGTTATTAGATTGTTTGTCCTCGAAAATTCGCTCTTGCGATAACCGAAAGTTATTTCCGAGCGTGGTCTTGTCACGACCGTTCCATCATCTGTGACCCAAGTTAAATCGACAAGACAATCGGTTAGATTAATCCCGCTGCAGCCGGCGTTCATATAAATACCACCGCCGAGAGTGCCCGGAACATCGCAAATTTCTTCGAGTCCCGATAACTCACGCTCTGCAGCGTGGTCGGCAAGTTCAGGAAGCAAAACGCCGCTTCCGCAAGAAACGATTTCGCCGTCGAATCCGATAGTGTTCATCGCTGTAGTTAAGATTATTAGTCCTGCGTAGCCTCTATCGCTTACAAGAATGTTAGAGCCAGCGCCGATGGCGGAATAAGGTATTTTGAGTTCCGCTGCAGTCTTTATTGTGTTTGCTACATCGCCAGTATCAATCGGAAGTGCCATTGCGAACGCGTTTCCGCCGATCTTGAAAGTTGTGTATGGCGCGAGTGGTACGTTCGCTTCGATACGAACTCCATGTTCGCGCACTTTTCCAAGCAGCGATTCGGCATTACGGATTGAGCCAGAACTATACATTGACGCATCATTTTAACATCTTCTCAAATACTCGCTCTTTGCTCTGCGATTAGGTTGTAGATATGAATCAAGTGTAGAATATGACGTTATGAAGATTTTTATTGGAAACGATCATCGCGGCGTCGCTCTAAAGCGCGTTATAGTTAAATGGCTTGAGGAAAACGGACACGATGTAGTCAACGTTGGAGTTGATACAACCGATCCCGTAGATTATCCTGATCAGGCGAAAGCAGTGGCTGAATACGTTGCTGCTAACGAAAGCAGTATTGGAATTCTCATGTGCGGGAGCGGCGTTGGAATGCAGATTACGGCGAACAAGTTCAAGGGTATTCGCGCTGCGCAAGTTTGGGACGAATGGATCGCTGAATATGCCCGCCGTCACAACAATGCGAACGTGATTACCTTCTCAAACGAACGTCAAACGCATGACGATATCTTAGCGTTGATAGATGTTTTCCTTGCCTCTAAGTTTGAAGGGGGACGCCACGGAACTAGGGTAGATAAAATTAGTTTGCTTGATGAGCGATGCCATCCAAATGAAACTGAATCAGAAGCGAAGTCGAGCAGTTGTGATCAGGTTGAGTGAGTGAATAAACGCTTAGCGATTGGGTTTATCAGTCTCGGATGTCCAAAGAACCAACTCGACCTTGAGCTTATGCTCGGCAAAGCTAATGGTGACGGTTTCGACATCACAAACAGGATCGAAGACGCAGATGTAATCGTCGTCAACACTTGCGCGTTTATCGGGCCAGCTGTCGAAGAAGCCGAGAAGAACATTCGGTTTGCTTCGAGGTACCGCGAGAACGGTAAATGTTCGACCCTGATAGTCAGCGGATGTCTGCCGCAGTATCTTAAAGATAAGGCGGCGCATGAGTATCCTAAAGTTGATGCATTCATTACACCAGATGAGATATTGAACATCTCAAATGTAATAAACGCAGTTCGCGACGGAAAATCAGAATCGAAGAGCATCCCACACGATCTATCGCTACCAACTTTTATATACGATGGCGTTTCTGAAAGAATACTAAGCACTCCAGCCGGAATGGCATACGTGAAGATTGCCGATGGATGTAACCATAAATGTAAGTTTTGTGTGATTCCACAAATTCGAGGTAAATACCGCAGTCGAACAGTTTCGAGCATAACGCGTGAAGTTGAAGATTTGGTTAAAAGTGGAACAAAAGAAATAATGTTGATTAGTCAAGATACGACTCAATACGGTAGAGATGTTAAAGATGGCTCGGCTAATCTTAGAGCGCTTTACGAGCGATTGATAGAGATTAAAGGCGATTTTTGGGTAAGAACTATGTATTTATATCCAAATCAAGTAATAGAGTCAGTATTGGAACTTATAAAAAACTACAATGAAAGGTTACTGCCATACTTCGATATACCTTTTCAACATATTAACAATGACATTTTACGCGCGATGGGTCGCATCGGCGGAAAAGATGCTATAATGACTTGTCTATCGACTATACGTCGGGATATTCCCGACGCTGTGATACGTACTAATATGATAGTCGGCTATCCGGGCGAGACCGAGGAACAGTTTGAAGAACTGCTTGGTTTTGTCAGGAGCGGTCAGGTTGACCGACTGGGTGTGTTTACCTTCTCGAACCATCCGGGCATACCGAATTATCAAAAGTCCGAAACGATTTCGGAAAGGGAGAAGCTTGCACGTCGCGATATTCTAATGCGTGCGCAGCAGGAGATCGCGCTTCGTAGAAACTTTGAGTTGGTCGGCACCACGACCAAGATACTGATTCAGGAACGAAGGAAGGTTGAAGGCGGTTATTATATATATTCTGGTAGAAGCTATCGAGAGGCATTTGAAATTGATGGGCTTATTTACGCGCGTTCGAAGAAGCGAAGGTCCACCGGGAAATTCGTCGCAGCGCGTATTGTTAAGGCGTATGAGTATGATCTTGAAGCTACCATAATAGATTAACCACTTTTGACGTGCGTGCAGGTCATCCTAATAAGGTGGATGAATGAACGGCTTGCACGTTATATGCAAACAAGCGCTTGATATCCTCGCGGAAAAGGGGCTAACGCTCTCCACTGCAGAATCTTGCACAGGAGGCTTAATCGCGTACGCATTGACAAGCGTACCTGGTGCAAGCAGGGTTTTCCTCGGAGGCGTTGTCGCATACGCCAACCATGTTAAAACAAACATACTCGGCGTAAACGATGAACTAATCTATCAATGCGGCGCTGTTGATTCAAATGTTGCTGTGCAAATGGCAGAAGGCGTTCGTCGCGCTTTAGGATCGAGTTATGCGGTGTCAACCACAGGCATAGCAGGGCCAGAAGGCGGTACGATAGAGAAACCGGTGGGTCTTGTTTATATCGGAATCTCCTGCTGTAAACGCACAATTGTTGAAAAGCTTTTACTTAACGGAGACCGTGACACAATCAGAAACGAAGCAGCAAAGCGCTTACTGATGCGGCTCGTCGAGGTTGTTACGGCTGATGAATTTTCAAATTCGTATTAAGGAGACGGCAATGACTACACAGAACGAGAGAGAGAAAGCGCTCGATGCAGCGAAAGCGCAAATTGAGCGTCAGTTTGGCAAAGGTTCAATAATGAAACTGGGTGAGAAACCCAACGTGCGGGCTGCGGTTGTGTCAACCGGCAGTCTAGCTCTCGATATCGCTTTAGGTGTTGGTGGGCTTCCGCGCGGGCGAATAGTCGAAATTTACGGCCCCGAAGCGAGCGGCAAAACTACTTTAGCGCTTCACGTTATAGCTGAAGGTCAAACGCTCGGTGGACGCGCCGCTATTATTGATGCAGAACATGCTGTAGATCCGGAATATGCGGGTAAGCTAGGAGTGAACATTGACGAACTTCTAATATCCCAACCGGACACTGGCGAGCAAGCGCTTGAGATTTGCGAGATGCTTGTTCGTAGCGGCGCAATAGACGTTATCGTAGTTGACAGTGTTGCCGCACTTGTACCAAAAGCAGAACTCGACGGCGATATGGGTGACTCGCACATGGGATTGCAGGCTC
>CAZRQJ010000189.1:0-3991 GCA_964602075.1 uncultured Planctomycetia bacterium | reverse complement strand
ACACTTCAGCACATGCGCTCCAATATCACCTATGTAATTTGCACGTATAGTTTTGTACCCAGAAAACTCTAGAATGTTACTTACAGCGATACCCAACGCGACATTTCTAGTATGACCGACATGAAAGTTTTTATGAGTATTCGGTTGGCTATATTCCACCATAACCTTAGTCTCTTTAGCTTCACCCATTCCGTAACCGAAACTAAACCCTCTTTCGCTGATTGAGCTACACGTAAGGATTGCGTTTAACAATGACTTAGTGATAGCAGTAACATCAAAGTAGAAGTTTAGATAACCTCTTTCGGCTTCTACTTTTTCGATAAACAATTGAGTCAACTCAATGTCGGCTAGAGATGTACATATTTTTTGAGCCACTGATAGAGCAATCTCTGCTAATTTATCCTTAAGGAGTTTTTTAGCTTTTTTCTTGCCGTGAACTGCTTCTAATGAGTCTAGTTCATCTTTTAATAATAGACTTGCCACATCAAAACAAATCGTGGTGCTGATTCCGGGGTGTCTAGGCGGTTCGATGTACTGAAATTGAATAACCGAATTGCTTACGATACCTGTTTTGCCAAGGGCTTTTTGTAAAGTTATCGACAACTGATTCTGAATAAATTCTAGAGGATTCATCAAAAAAGCCATACTAAACTGCTTTATCTTTTGAAATAGTTATGATACGATAGAGGCTCACTCGCGCAGCCATAAGGATTCTAACATCGCTAAGATTGAGTGTCAATCGGCAGGTTGTAAGACGTGATAAGGAAATCCAAGTACGCGTCTGATTCGATTAAAGAGCTTTTAGATAAGCTCAATCCGGTTGAGGTATTAACCGACCTCGGAATCGACCGCGCGTCAATTGAAGTTAGCGATGCAGGCTTAACATCACCCTGTCCAGCGCATAGTAATGGGACCGATGTTACTCTCGTTTACGAAAACGATAAACGTCGAGCGTATTGCCGCGAGTTTAAATGCCCTGCGAGCAAAGTCACTGGAGGCGGTGGTGATTTAGTTTGGCTCTATGCTCTTGTTAAACAAACTTCATATGACCACGCTATAGATATATGGTCACGTAGGTTAGATGTAAGTCTCCGACAGTCACGCGATGAAACCATAGTACAAAGAACCGTTAACGACTTTAAATATATAGAAATCGCTCGATTCAACAGAAGTTCAGACGACAATGCTCTGATTCCCGCTCAATTTGGCTTCGGCGATCAACAAGCTGTTAATGGACGCGGTGTAGTAATCGGAATAAAATATCTGGAAGATTTCGTTAATCGTTATAAAGTCGACTTGTTTCAATCGCGTTTTCTTTACGACCTATCTACTAAAGAAGCTATTGATGAGGCTTATAGAAGTGACAACCTGCACATGCTTTCGAACTATTTTATTGTTTTCGAAGCACGTAGCAGCGCTGAAATTGTCCACTCGATTAACCAAGCTATAGAAATCGTGGAATTTTTGCGTTTAACATACGATATCCCTTTAGATGCTATAAACATTCTCTATTCAGGCAAACGCATAGAAATCGACATAGACTATACAATTTTTGGCATTGCTCCGAAGATCAATCTTCATGAGTACTTCAATAAAATGACACGCCGAATTGCCGAGCTTGCTTCAAGTGAAGACGGCAACGGTGCAGATCAATTTAGTCAAATCAATTATTCAGCTTATGCATTTGACGGACTGACGCAAATTCCGGGTAGCGCTATTGCAGAAGGTAAAGGGATACATAAGATTCGTCTTCCTTATAATGTTTTTAAGAAGACTAACTATGTTCGCCTATACGAAATGTCACAAAAACGCCCGCCTTTCGCGCAAGCCGAACCAATCGTCGCTCAAAGCGCTGCTGCATCCGAGCTGTTTGCAAAAATCTCATCAGAAATTGAAGGAACAGCCGAAGAAGAGCGCGACCTCATAGCAAGCACTTTCTACCAAAAGCGTGAACCTGAAGAATATGACTCACTGAATGCTTTCGCGCCGCAACTCCTGCAAAGATATTTCAGCGAAAGAAGACGTGTCATACCGACTCCAAGTCGTCATCTTAACTCGTTACTTGGTGGTGGTTTTCAGCCTGGAAGTTTATCAATTGTCGCTGGCTTCCCTGGAAGCGGAACAACGAGTTTTTGTCTATGGTGCACTAATTACATAGCCCAGTACCACAACACTCCGTGTGTATTTATAACGCTACAACAAGGTATAGAGGAAATATACGTCAAAAGTCTTTCTCAAATTGGAGATCTACCATCACGAGAGTTGATTGTTCGCCGAAATGATCCCGAAAGCTTGAAACGAGACGATACTTTCAACCGCTCATTAATGGCAGCATACGAACGATATCAGGAATTCAGCCAGAATGTAACCGTAATAGAAGGTTCAGTTTCGACAGACGAGGAGTTTTTAAGAAAACTACTAATTGATTTAAGGAAAAGATACAAAGCGAGAGGAGATACCAGTTCTGCATTTGTTGTACTTGACAGTTTGCAACTCCTTCTTGCAAACATAAACGCTGCGAACCCAGACCGCCAAATTGATATGAACATACTAACTAGTCGAATCAAATCGCTGGCTAGAGAACTCGATATATCAATTTTGGCTACAAATGAATACCTGCTTGACTATCATCACTTCTATCCTACAAGCGATATATCAAACAAAGTCATAGTGCGCTTTTACCAAGATACACAATTCGCCGATGCTGTCTACTTCCTTGTAAGTCAAGACAAAAGCTTGTCGAATATAATAAAGTACTTTCAGATTAACTACACACGTCCATCAAATCAACAGGAAATCAGCGACATTGTAGCTAGATTAACAGAATTGGAACGTCAGCTCGCAGATAATCCACGAGCAAAGAAATTCAGCAGCACCTTTAGCGTTCTCGAGGTGATTAAGAACAGAAGCGGTAAGCGCGGAAAAGTCATGTTTATACATGAAAGAGCGTTATCGAGTTTTATACCGTTAGAGTATCGAGAACCCGATAGTGACTCTGAAATTATCTAACTACAGAGTCAACTGTGACGCGAGCAAACAAAAGGCATAAGGCGAAAAACAAAGCTACTTTAGTAAATAACAACAAATTACCTATTATCAAGCAAGCTTGCAATTCAAACAGGTTGCGCATCATATTGACAATTACTGTCTCCTTTATACTTTTAGCATTTGTTATGCGCGATTTCAATATGAGCGCTACTCTGGCATATCTGCGGGGTTTGGATATTAATCTTATTTACCTAAGTATCGCTACTTACTATTTATCGTATGTAATTAGGGCGTTTCGATGGCGTTTTATGCTTCAAAGCGCTGGTACAAACATCGGTTATTCCGTATCGTTATCGGCAATTCTATCTAGCTTTGCCATGAATTGTGTTTTACCCGCCAAAGCGGGTGACGTTTTCAGGGCATATTCTGCTGATAAATCAACGAAGTTTGGATTTTTTGCGACTCTTGGTTCAATCATTGCAGAGAGGGTTGTAGATCTTACAGCGGTACTCTGCACGTTCGTAGTAACTTTCTTACTTCTTATTCCTTCTCTCACACTTAATGAGATGTTAAAATCAAAACTCGAACCCAGTGTGTTCTCGATAATTATTATCTCGGCGGCAATCATCACGGTGATTGTACTGGTTGTCGTTTACATAGACACACTTATCAACTTTCTCATTCCTGCGAAGTATAAAGGAAGTGTGTTGGAAGTGAAAAAGGGCTTCGGAAAATCTCTCTCGTCAATACCAATCGTGATTTTGTCAACAACGCTAGTTTGGTTTCTTGAATTTAGCTCATTTGTTTTTGTTATTTTTTCAGCTGATTCGCCTGTTAGTTCTTTACAAGCAGCTTTCACATCAGTTGCTTCAACGTTGTCGAACGCAATTCCATTCACTCCCGGTGGATTAGGAGCATTTGAGTTAGCGTCTAGAGAATTATTAACCGTGTTCAATATGGGTATTGATGAGGCAATGGCAGTTGTTATTGTGTTGAGGTTGAT
>CAZRQJ010000188.1:3777-4003 GCA_964602075.1 uncultured Planctomycetia bacterium | reverse complement strand
TATAGTGCGCACCGCGCGATTCGTCTCTAAAAAGCGCGCCTTTCAGCATCGGTCTAGCAAGCTCAAGCATATCCCAAAGTTGACGTGCGAATGTTAGCGTTTGGTTGGCGAACATACCGCTATCGTCAAGTCCGATGTTTTGGTAGCGTTCGCGCAGTTCGTTCACCTTACTGTATGTATCTTCAAGTTGCTGATTGATGCGAATCACAGTGCAGTATTTGTTCAT
>CAZRQJ010000188.1:0-3767 GCA_964602075.1 uncultured Planctomycetia bacterium | reverse complement strand
CAGTCGCCGAGTTCATCAGCAAGCTTAAAAACGTTTTCATTGCCGTTCTTTTTGGATAGCTCGGTGAAAACAGACTGTTCCTTCGCCGCAGCTTTCGTTAGTGTTTCTATCGGTATCTCCACGAATTTTGCGCTCTTGGCATAGTTGATCATACTCGGTGCGCTCTGCAACCCACTAAAGATGCACGAAAGCAATGCGTTAGCGCCGAGTCTATTCGCGCCGTGGTACTGATATTCGCACTCCCCAGCCGCCCAAAGACCGGGTATGTTCGTTTGATGGTTACGCGGTTCGCCTTCCGGCATAAAACCGTCGCCATTCCGAGCAAAATCTACCCAAAGACCACCCATCGAGTAGTGAACTGCCGGGAATACTTTCATCGGCTTTTCGCGCGGATCGTCGCCGACAAATTTTTCATATATTTCCATTATGCCGCCGAGTTTTTTATCAAGATAATCATTTGGCATATGCGATAAATCAAGATATACCTGAAGCTTACCATCAACTCCAAAGCCCATTTCTACACATACTTTATGAATCGCTCGCGTCGCAATATCACGTGGTACAAGGTTGCCATAGGCGGGATACATATCTTCGAGGAAATACCATGGCTTCCCGTCGCGCGGAACCCATACTCTTCCACCTTCTCCGCGTGCGGATTCGCTCATAAGTCTGCATTTATCTTCGCCCGGTATTGCGGTTGGATGAACTTGAATAAACTCTGGATTAGCGTATTTAACTCCTTGCTGATAACATCTGCTGTTCGCTGCGCCCGTACAAATCACGCTGTTAGTGCTTTTGCCGAAAATGAGACCGGGACCGCCGACAGCCATACACACGCCGTGATACTCGAACGCGTGAACTTTCATGTCCTTCAGGTTCAGCGCTGTAATACCCCTGCAAACTCCGTTTTCGTCTTTGACTAAACCCGTGAACTCCCATTCCTCATATTTTTTAACAAAACCTTCAAATTCGTAACGTCGAACGGTTTCATCAAGCGCATAAATCAATTGTTGACCGGTTGTTGCGCCCGCGTATGCTGTCCGATTGTGCAGTGTACCTCCGAATCTACGGAAATCCAACCAACCTTCGGCGGTACGGTTGAACATAACTCCCATACGGTCGAGCAAGTCGATGATCGCCGGTGCTTTATAGCACATACTCTTCACAGGCGGTTGGTTAGCAAGAAAGTCACCACCGTAAATCGAATCGTCGAAGTGTATTTGTGGACTGTCGCCTTCACCCTTAAGGTTCTTCGCGGCATTGATCCCCCCCTGTGCGCAAACTGAATGACTGCGCCTGACAGGAACAATGCTGAAAAGATCGACGTCCATGCCTTCCTCGGCAAGACGCATAGCGGCGGCTAATCCCGCAAGGCCGCCTCCGATAACTGCAAACTTAAATCTAGCCATTTCTACCCTCGAAACACGCGACGGGAAGATCTATCAACAACCTTTGGTGTAAGCGACGCCGTTTACACGAACCACTCGTTGTTCCACCAACCTCTAAAGGCGAAGAGCGAGGCGAGTCCCCAGAAGAACATCGCCCAACCGAGTAATGCGAACAAAACTAAAGACCACTTCTGACTTTCCGACCCTACCGTAATGCCCCACTTGATAAGGAAGTTCCATACTCCATTAGCAAAGTGAAACACCGATGCGGCGAGTCCGATTACCATAAACACAAAGAAAAGGTCGTTTTGAACTATGCGCGCCATAAACATAAAGCTCATATGTTCGCCGGTGACAAGACTCATAATACGTGTTGAATATACATGCCAACCGATGTACATGATCATTATTATTCCTGTCCAACGCTGGAAGTGGAACAGCCAGTTTCGGTAGTAATTATATTGCGATGCGTTGGGTTGATGTTCCGCAGTAAGAAAAAGCCCGTAAATTCCGTGGAAAAGGATCGGAGCGATAATAACCGTAACCTCGATAACCACTAGAAAAGGTAAGCTCGTCAGAAGTCCGACAATTCTATCGAACGATTCAGCACCGCGAGTAGCGAAACCGTTGCTGAATAAATGCTCACACAGATACAAACCAATGGGAATGATTCCGCTCAAGCTGTGGAGTTTCCTTAGAAGGAAAGCATACTGACCCGGAGTGTACGACATAACGTAACCTCAAATAACGTTTAAGAAGCCGTATTAATCAGCACGGATATTAAACGTAAACTTACCGCTCGTATTCTTTCATACCGTCTAGGTATGCATCGCCGCCATAAACGTCGTTAATTACGAAAACGGGAAACCGCTCAACTTCTAGTTTACGAATTGCTTCTGCACCGAGATCCTCGAAAGCGATCACTTCAGCCGATTTTATTCGTTTTGCCAGAAGCGCTGCACCGCCGCCGAGTGCGCCGAAATAGACACACCCGTTTTCGAGACATGCAGTTTTCACTTCTTCGTTCCTTCCGCCTTTTCCGATCATACCTTTCAATCCAAGCTTGATCAAACGTAGCGAATAAGCGTCCATTCTATAACTCGTCGTTGGACCGGCGCTGCCGATAACTTCGCCGGGCTTAGCTGGCGAAGGGCCAACATAATAAATAATGTTGCCTTCAAGTTCAAATGGAAGCTGTTCGCCGCGATCTAGCATTTCGCAAATTCGTTTATGGGCGGCGTCTCGCGCAGTAAAGATGATTCCGGTTATCTCAACGGCATCACCACTACGAAGCGACTTGACGGTGTCAAGGGAAAGCGGAGCATTGATTCTAAGTACCATCCGTTCCATTTTAGTTTAGGATTTGATAAAAGACAACAAACCGCTTGTGAAAAAGACATAAAATACTATCAAGAAAAAAAAAGGCTGCGGTTGCCCGCAGCCTGATATACCAAAGCAAATCAAAAACTACTCGATTACTGTCCGCCTGCAGCGGGAGGAGCAGTTGCATCGCCTTCAGCGGGAGGAGCAGCCGCATCGCCTTCCGCTGGTGGTACGGCTGTACCATCAACTGGTTGCTCCTGCATACCCTGCATCATCGAGTTGAACATCTCTTCCATAGCCTTATCCAAAGCATCGAAGTGTAAGTCAAGTTTGTCTGCACGCATCAAGAAGAACCCTGCTTCGCCATCTTCCATTGCCGAAAGAAGAACGAGTTTGTTTGCTTCGTCAACCCAAAACAGTGCATTTTCAGGAACGTCCGCGCCCATACCGCCTTCCGCCGCAGGCCCAGCCCGACCGCGGTGGGCTTGACCGAGACCTCCGCGGCCGCCCCGGGAGGAGTTTGACCGTCAGCCGGAGGCGCATCAGTGCCTTCCACTGGCGCTTCCTTTGGTTCACCAGCCCAGAATTTCGTGTCTTTAAGGCAAGTCGGGACTTCTTTAACTGCATCACCATAAGCTTTGTTGAGCTCAACAATTTTTGCGTCATATTCTTCTTGGGTCATCTTGCCGCTTTCCATAACATAGACAAGTTCACCTTCAAAGAAGCCGAAATTCTTGTTAAGACCGGTTTTACCCTCAAGAGGAAGTGCGCTGATCATGATCGGATCGCCTTCCGGTGGGAACGGGTCTTCGAGTTTGTAGTCGCCTTCAGCAGGGAAAAGTGATTTAACTTCTTCACCTTTCATGCCAAGCGCTACGTTTTCAAATTTAGCAAGTTTGGACTCCCTAAAATCTGGAGTAGCCGGAGGAGTGTTAACTCCACCTGTCGTCGTCGAGCCTGTAGTGCCCGTATCCTCTGTCGGTTTCGGGCAAGCGGCTACGGCTATCATCACTAAAAGTGCGAAAATGCCAAGTAAAAGCCTGTTCATAATACCTC
>CAZRQJ010000187.1:0-4061 GCA_964602075.1 uncultured Planctomycetia bacterium | reverse complement strand
AAACAACGCGGGTGAGATAGTAGCAGGATACCAATTTGCGAATCGCGTCGATTGGATACCACAACTCGGTATTAAATATGTCGTGGGTATAGATGGAATTTCACTTTATCTTCTTTTGTTAACAACGTTCCTGCTTCCAATATGCATTCTTGGCACTTGGAATCATATCAAAGCGAATATCAAACTCTACCAGCAAATGCTTCTGCTCGTTACCGTGGGCATATCAGGCGTTTTCGTTGCCCTCGATTTGATTCTCTTCTTCTTTTTTTGGGAAGTTATGCTGATACCGATGTATTTTCTAATCGGTATTTGGGGCAGCAGTAATCGAATTTATGCAACTTATAAGTTCGTGCTTTATACAATGGCGGGAAGCGCTCTCATGCTTGCTGCAATGATTGTGCTTCATCTTCAAGCAAGGCAATATGGAATTGTTAGCTTTGAACTTCCCGAACTCGTCTCGCTGTTCTCAACTAACGCTTTGTTGCCGAACTTACAAGCGTTACTTTTTTGGGGATTCGCTATCGCATTTGCAATAAAAGTTCCTCTTTTTCCCTTTCATACTTGGCTGCCTGATGCACACACAGAAGCGCCTACTGCAGGAAGTGTAATACTGGCAGGTGTCTTGCTCAAAATGGGAACTTACGGATTTGTTAGATTTTGCCTGCCTTTGTTTAATGAAGCTAGCCGTGATTATGCTCCGCTGATTTGCGTTCTTGCAATAGTAGGTATTATTTACGGGGCTTTAGTCGCGGCGGTTCAACCTGATTTGAAAAGACTCGTCGCATACAGTTCTATTGCCCATCTCGGTTTCGTAATGCTTGGCTTGTTTTCCTTCAACCAACAATCAATAGACGGCGCAGTTCTTCAGATGATTAATCACGGTCTTTCAACTGGAGCGTTGTTCTTATTAGTAGGCATCCTCTACGATAGACGACACACTCGCTTAATCGCTGACTTCGGAGGACTTGCGCGAACGATTCCGCTTTACTTCAATGTTTTCTTGATAATAATGCTATCAAGCGTTGGATTGCCTGGACTTAACGGTTTCGTCGGTGAATTTCTAATTCTTGTAGGCGCGTTTAAGGCTAATCCGTGGTATGGCGGGATAGCTACTACAGGCGTAATTCTCGCTGCCGTTTATATGCTTTGGATGTTTAGACGGGTGTTTTATGGTGAGCGCACAAAAGAGGATAACAAGAGAATAACCGATCTGCGTGTTCCCGAATTGACTGCATTGCTTCCAATAGTACTAATATGTTTTTGGATTGGGCTGTATCCGCAGCCATTCCTCTCACATATCGGGTCAAGCACTAACACGATCGTATCGATGTATGCGCCTTCGAGCTACAGAATCAAGCAAGCAGTCATTGAAACCCCTCTGTTTCACAATATAGAATATTCGGAAACAGGCGAACGAGGGTCTGATATGGAGGTTGCGGGTGAATAATTCGGTCATCCTTCCGGTTCTTGATTTCAGCGCTGTAATGCCTTTGATCATTATTGCTGTGGGAATTGCGGTAACTCTTCTACTTCCACTAGTATTGAAAGGAAAGGGACTCCTTGCAATACCAATTATCAGCTTGTTCACGATAGTAATCGCGAGTATTTCTTCTATTCGCTTGTGGAATTTCGGTAAAACAGCTTTTATGGGTATGTACGCTGCAGATAACTTCACGCTTTTTGCTAGTCAGATTATCTTGATTGCAGCAGTGCTGACGATACTTGGAATAACAGCGCGATACTGTCTCTACTATAAGTCACCCGACGGAGAAGGGCTTCACCAAAGCCCCGAAGTCTTCCCACTAATTCTGACTGTTATTGCGGGCGCTATCGCATTAGTTGCCTCACGCAACCTAATTGTCGCATTTATCGCGCTTGAAACAATGAGTATCCCTCTCTACGTGTTGGCTGGCTTGAATTTATCAAGTGAATATAGCAAAGAAGCAAGTATTAAATATTTTCTCACTGGTGCTTTTGCAAGTGGATTTCTCGCTTACGGCATATCACTGATTTATGGCGCAACCGGGTCTTTAAGCTACTCCGATATACTTTTATTCTGTAACCCAAACAGTTCAAATTACACGCTATATATTGGATTGGCTATTGCTGTTGTCGGATTCGCTTTCAAAGTTGCGCTTGTTCCATTTCATGCATGGGTTCCAGATGTTTATCAAGGTAGCCCTTCTTTGATTAGCGGATTTATGGCAAGCGTAGTAAAAGCTGCAGGATTTTCTGTTGTGCTTAGGTTTTTCGGAGAAGCGGTTACACCGCTATACGAGATTTGGTGGCTTGCTTTTGCGATCCTTGCCGTACTTTCGATGACCATAGGTAACATTATCGCTCTAAAACAAACAAGCCTGAAACGTCTCTTTGCATACTCAAGCATTGCGCATGCTGGTTACTTAACGCTTGCAGTTCTGATAATCGGTAAGGTTTGGACAACAACGAGCATTGCAGGAACTCTCAATACAGGAATCGCAATACACACTTCGTTGTTTTATTTATTGGCATATGCATTTGCGATTATCGGTGTATTCACTGTTTTGTGGTGGCTGACGCCGAAACAAACCGAAGGCGCACAATTAGAAGTAAATGATATAGGCGGTCTATCTCAAAACCATCCTTTCAGTGCAGCGTTATTTACTCTGTTTATTTTGTCTCTAGCAGGTTTCCCTATAACCGCAGGTTTCCTCGCCAAATTTTATCTATTTGTAGCTGCACTTCAAAATGGCTTCACGGTTCTTGTTGTTATTGCTTTGTTAAACGCGGTCGTATCTGCTTACTATTACTTAAAAATTGTGGTTTTTATGTATATGAAGTCTCCACCTCAACAGAACAGCGAATTCCATGCTCCCTTAGTTAATCCATGGATATATTCAGTCATTTGGCTTGCTGCGATTGCCACAGTATGGATCGGTGTTTTCCCATCTTTTGTTCTTCGTTTGTTATCGCAAATTTAGGCGAAAACCGCTAAGCAGGCCTGCTGCATATCAAATACGAGATCTCAAGCGTCAACTGACGCTTCTCTAACCTCAACCACCACCACTAGAGCGTTTTTGTGTCGCTTTAAGCGCTGCAGCTTTTTGCTCTGAAAACCACTGCTGTGGTAGAACAACCTTGAATTCTTCGACATCGTTCTTTTTGAGAAAAACGTCTAATCCGCCAGGATACCTACCGAATTCAGTGTTTACAATAAGCAAGTACTTCCCCGGTTTTATGCTGTCAAAGCTAAATTTTCCGTCAGTCGACAGTCCTGCTGTGTAAACCTGCTCCCCTCTCGAATTCAGCAATGCCATAGTAGCTAAAGAGACTGACTGCTCGTAATCGTCTACAACATAGCCGTTCAGAGTAGCTTCACCAGCAAACCACCCTTCTCGGAGTCCGTACCATCCGATTACTATAAAAAAAACGGCAAAAATTGATAGCCAAACCACCGAATCGCTGACCGGTTTGCGCCCTTGCGACTCATAGAGCCCTCGTGAACCATAATCGTTATAGCCCATACGATACTGATACTCCGAATACAAACAAATGTCAAGATGCAAAGCAACAATATTTCTGAATATCAATTAATTCATCTGTTATTTGCGCAAAAAAAAACCGCAACATCCGAACGGCGTTGCGGGTTGTTATGTTTATGATAAAGACATTGTCTTTATCTAGGCATAAAAACGTCAGATCAAACGATCCAAAAAAAGCTGCGATGCGGATATGCATGTTACAAAATGCAACAAGAGATCCTTAAATATAGAGACAGGGCGAAATGGTCAAGACCTCGGTCGATTAGTACTGCTCAGCTCAGACATTACTGCCTTTAGACTTGCAGCCTATTACCTAGTTATCTTCTAGGGACCTTACCTGGTTGTCCAGTGGGAAATCTCATCTTGGGAGGGGCTTCGAACTTAGATGCTTTCAGCTCTTATCCCTGCCCAGCACAGCTACTCTGCAATGCCTCTGGAGAGACAACAGATACACCGTCGGCTGGTCCATTCCGGTCTTCTCATACTAGGAACAGCTTCCCTCAAATTTCCTACGCCCACAGTGGATAGAGACCGCACTGT
>CAZRQJ010000186.1:0-4066 GCA_964602075.1 uncultured Planctomycetia bacterium | reverse complement strand
TTTACGGGTGTAGCGAATGCAGGTTGCTGTATTGTTAAAGATGAAAAAACATATCCAGAGGGAATTCATCCATTTCCAACACCATTTAGTTTTAACTTTAGAGCTAGTTGTGACGATGTTGTGAGGTGTTTGTTGCAATCCGGTTTGAACTGCGAGCAACAGCAGAACTGTACGACACCTTATGGGTATGTTGACGGAACAGCTACTGCAACTCCAACAACTGCTGAAGATAAAGTTGTAGTGATTAGAAGACGCTACATACCTGCATCATCAAGTTCTTCATGTCCTAATAGATATGTGCCTTACCGAGACGCTTCTGACTTACCAACATGTGAGGTTGAATTTGCAGGTGATATTTCTGTACAGGTGACATCTCTCGATCCTAGCCAGATTCAAGATTGTATCGTATGTATTATCTGCGCCACTCAACCAGCATATATGATACTATCACAGGCAACCATTGCTATCCAAGATTGTCTTGAAGAACAACTCAACGATGCAGGCAGCGGAGAAGATGGTGGCACATGGCACTCTCTCCCGCTTGGAAGACGTCCGTTTCCCCAGTAGGAGATTGGACAAAGAATTTATTTGATTGGAGGAAAAACATGAGATATATAATCGTCTTTATATTATTGCTTAGTTTAAGCGCGGTTGTCGTCTTTGCTTGTACAAAACTAAGAAACCAAGAAAATGGCTCAATGATTAATAGCGGAGCAACTTTGGGGTTTTCCGAGCAGCAACAAGCGCCAGAACGAAATACTTCATCTCAAGTTCATAGCTTCCATTATCCCAATTACACACCTTATTACGACGAGAGTATGAAGGAGTATGTGCTTGAGAACTTTAAAATCAGGCACAGAACATTTATCGCGGATCTATATTCCATAGCTGCAAGTTTAACTTACTTCTTCTATGGTTTCTATCCTCAAACTATAGAAGAAATGTACGAAAAAGGCTTGGTTCCTTACAAGATTACAGGCGAAGATTACGAGTTCACAAAATACTGGCTCTCGATTGGATTTACGTGCGTACCGGGAAGCGCAGAACCGGGTGGATCCGATTTAATCAGATTCCGGGAACGAGTAGATTTCGAGAATGCAGATCCTTCGGTGATTATGCAGTTCAAGGGCGAGTTGATGAGACGAGAAATTGGTTCTGCGAGCAATGCTTTACCATCACTCTATTCTTTCAGCAGCATGGAAGTGCTAATTCCAGGCGTTAGAGACAACACATATATGTATATGCTCTCGAAAGACTTGGAGTTAAATCCTGCATTCTGGACAAATCCTTACACTGGTGAGCCGATGAAACAATGTTCGACCGAATCGCCGACAAAAGGGGACTTTTCCTGCAAAGTTCTCGAAGGAAATATCTACGAAGTCCAGTTCTATGTCGAGTAGTTCAGGAATGAGAAACTATATCTGTTACTTAAGGAGAAACAGATGTCGGTTTGGCGCAGCATAATTACCTTTCTTGTCGCTAGTTTAATAATTTCAACAGGGTTTTCGTTTGCAAGTTGCAACGAGAAACCCGAACCTATGGTCGAGCCGACATCATCTCCTCAAAAGATGGATTCAAACGAAACTGTTAAGAATTCCGATAGATCGCTTGGAAAAACGAAACCAGTACTACAATTTCTAGTAGGAAATGAGAATCGCGCCAATATCGCCAACTGTGGATGCGGAAGTGTCGAACCGCTTTCTATCAGTCGTAAAAGTGCAGCGCTAAAACGTTTGCAAATTGAAGATGTTCCAAGTTTATCTATCGAACGCTCGTATTTGTCGCACCCAGGCAATAAAGAGACCAGAAAAGCAAACGAGTATCAGAACAAGGTGTATGTGCAATTGCTTGAAATGTGGAACTGCGATGTTCTTCTTCCTGCAGGCAGAGATTTGTATTGCACAAAAGACGAATTCATTGATATTCACAGAGATACCTCGATACCGATAGTTTTAACTAATGTTGATTTGAATTTCAGTTTTGATAATTTTAAGAAATCCAGCATGTTCGAGATAGCGGAAAGACGTTTACTTGTTATGAATATTCCAGAGCAGGGAAAGGACAGGAAGAGTATCCGGATTTCGCATTTACTGATCCGAAAGGAGCTGTTAAGAAGGAGCTTCAAGCAAACGAAGGGAAGTATGATGATGCTATTGTATTTGCGGATTCAGCGATAGAGCGCGATGTCTTTACGTCAATAGCCGCAATGGATGGAGTTCTAATTGTTTTCGGTAACAGTTATGACGAAAAAGATGCCACTAATATCACCGATTATGTAACGATTAAAGAAGTAAGTAAAGCAGCCTTTTTGCCCTTTACAATGACGCCGGGCGATATAGAAGCGGTCAATTTATTCGCTGAAGCGTCGGGGGAAATAACTGGTTTTTCGGTCGTAAAATCAACTATCAATGTCAACGACGAGTGCGACAAAAGCATCGAGAAGTTTCTCTGTGACGAGACAAAGAAGATCAGTGAAATGCGTACTGCTGCATACAACGAGTATGCGAAGAACAATCCCGACAAAGTTCAGAGCCTTGCTAATGCAGACGCACGACTCAAGCCTGCAAAGTGGTCTGGCAGTTTTGCATGCTTCGACTGCCATATCGAGCAGGCTGAAAGGTGGAAAAATTCGCCTCATAGCAAGGCATTGGAAACTCTTATCGCAAAAAGCAAAGGCGAAGATGTGGAATGTGTCGGATGCCACACTCTTGGATTCATGGATGGAGGCTATACCTTAGGTGAGGAATCGTCGAGATTTGCAGGTGTTGGGTGTGAATCGTGTCACGGACCGGGTGAGTGGCATCGAAAAGTGAAAGTGCAGGCTAAGAATGGAGATAAATCTAAAGAACCCGATTCTGTTCCTGCCGACTGGATTCCGTCTCCCGGCGAAGCGGTTTGCACAAAATGTCATCAGGGTATGCACGACCCCGAATTCGATTTCGCAACGAAGATAAAACTGGTGCGCTGCATTTCGGAGACCGACGTTCCTTGACACACTAGAAGTGCGTGTACAAATCTAGTAAGCTCACATCCTGCACTACTTTGTAAACGTATCGCTGTTTACTTGTTAACCCGCGCTAATCCGTTACAATCTATGCCGTTATGCCAATCGGAACTCCACGCGGAATGCGGATGCACGTCGCCCTCTTTGGGAGGCGGAACGTGGGCAAATCGAGCCTGCTTAACGCCATCACGCGCCAAAGCGTGAGTATCGTCAGCGATACTGCGGGCACGACTACCGACCCTGTCGAGAAGCCTATGGAGCTGTTGCCGCTTGGTCCCGTGTTGTTTATCGACACCGGCGGTATTGACGACGTAGGTATTCTTGGAGAAATGCGCGTCGCTAAAACCATGCGCGTGTTCGACCGCACGGACTTAGGCGTAATCGTCGCCGCACCGAATTCGGATGGCAATGCGATAAATAGTGGTGAAGACGGCGCGGATTCTCACATATGGGGCGAATACGAAGAGGCGATTTTGAGCGAGCTTTACAAACGCAACGTTCCGATAGTCGTTGTGTTTAACAAAGCGGATGTAGCTGAACCAGACGCCGCAACAGTCGAGCGGTTGAAGCAGGCAGGCGTACCGTTTGTAAAAACCCAAGCGGACAAACGTATTGGAATACTCGATTTCCGCAGACTTCTCCTCGACAGCGCGCCGTCGGACTTTATCGAAACGCCGACTATTGTTGGCGATATTGTGATGCCGGGCGAACTGTGTATACTCGTCGTACCGATAGACAAAGAAGCGCCGAAAGGAAGACTAATACTTCCGCAGGTTCAGACGATTCGCGACCTGCTAGACGGCGACGCAATGACGATGGTAGTGAAAGAGCGGGAACTGCGGGCGGCGTTCGACAAACTTGCGTCGCCGCCGAAACTTGTCGTGACCGACAGTCAAGCGTTTCTGAAAGTAGCGGCGGATGTGCCAAACGACGTTATGATGACTAGTTTCAGCATACTTTTCTGCCGTTTCAAAGGCGATTTGCTTGCACAAGTTGAAGGCGCGCTCGCGATTGAGCGGTTGAAATCGGGCGATAAGGTGCTGATTGCGGAGGCGTGCTCAC
>CAZRQJ010000185.1:2601-4075 GCA_964602075.1 uncultured Planctomycetia bacterium | reverse complement strand
ACGTCTCGAAGATACTGAAAGGAATGAACGGTGTTTTAGTACCTTATGGATTCGGGCCACGCGGCATGGATGGCAAGATATCGGCTATTAGATACGCTCGTGAAACAGGACTTCCGTTTCTTGGAATCTGTTTTGGGTTGCAGTGTGCCGTTGTTGAATTTGCTCGAAATGTTTTGAAACTCGATGACGCTAATTCTACTGAATACAAGCCTAAATGCAAAAATCCCGTCATTGCAAAAATGAGTGAGCAGGAAAAAGTGAAGGATTTGGGTGGCACCATGCGTCTTGGTGACTACACGGCTATTATTAAAACCGGTACGCTTGCTTACAAACTATATGGGCGCGAACGAGCCGTTGACCGTCATCGACATCGCTGGGAAGTGAATAACGCATACAGAGACGTGCTGGAAAAAGCGGGTATGTCAATTTGTGCAACATCCCCCGATGGGAAGCTAGTAGAGATGATTGAAGTTCCGTCGCACCCGTTCTTTATTGCTACACAAGCGCACCCCGAGTTTAGAAGCCGTCCAACTCGTCCGCATCCGCTTTTCGAGGGCTTCGTTAAAGCATGCGTAAGAACGAAGGCATAAGGAACGTTCATGCAAGGGATTGATAGTCTGGTATTGTGCCTACTGATTCGCACGGAAAATGCTCTACCAAAAGAAGCATATCAAGCCACTCTTTGAGTCTGGCGCCGTGCAGCGAAATCCCATGTTCTATTTCTAGCCAAGGTTTTAATACGAACGCCCTTGTGTGTGCACGCGGATGAGGAATAACAAGTTGTGGACTACGGACATAAACGTCTTCAATGTACAGAATGTCTATATCGATAGGTCTGTCAATACCAATACAAGAACGATCGCGTCCCATCAACCTCTCGATTCCCAAGCATGTCGCGAGCAAATCTTCTGGTGGCATTGCTATTGCGAGCCTTACGACAGCGTTAAAAAAGTCACGCGTACCAATCGGCATATTAATTGGTGCACTTTCATAAGCGGACGATACCTTTGACACAATCAAGTCTGGCGTGTTGGACAAATGGTACACGGCTTCCGATAGTTGTGCAAACCTATCGCCTTGGTTTGATCCGAGTCCGATATACGCTTGTATATACTCATTCGGTAATTCAGAAACTCGCTCAAAGTGTTCCGACATTTCAGCCTTTATCGTTCCTTTCTGTTGTCGCTTTCGCTCTTCGGTATTTCTTGACTGACCGAGTCAACAAGCGCTGGTTTTTTTATGATACCAACAATAATCATCGCCACTAGTCCAAAGAAAACCAGCGGTCCGAGAATCAGAGCGATGAACGGAGTGTTTTTTTCCTTTTCAGGCGCGGGAGGTCCTGCAACAAGCTCTTCAGGCATACCTTCAAAACTCTTGTTATTTGTAATCCAATATGATCCTTGTTCAGAAAGTACGCTTTTTTCGCCAATTTGATTAGTATGGCAGTAATAGCACTTCTTATCCGTTTCTT
>CAZRQJ010000185.1:0-2591 GCA_964602075.1 uncultured Planctomycetia bacterium | reverse complement strand
AAGGCAAGGTAGCGTTAACTTGCGATGTTAGCTGGATTGAGAAAATGACCAAAGAAAAGAAGGCGCAAATCCCTCGATAAACCGTATGACGCGAGTTGTAAATATTAACCTTGCGTAGTTGATGCATAACACAACCTTTAAAATAGAGAGTAAGAAACTAAATTCTATCAGATTATCCTTTATTCAACGCCTGATCGAGGTCTTCCTTTAGATCGTCTATATGTTCAATACCTACCGAGAGACGTATGTATTCAGGCTTGATACCTAGACGTTCTTTAATGTCTGCAGGAACAGGCAAGTGAGTTGTTGAGGCAGGATGTAATATGATGCTCTTAACATCGCCAAGGCTGACTTGAATTTTAATAAGTTTCAAACTGTCGAGTGTGCGAACAGCGTGATCATAGCCGCCTGACGTTCCAAATCCAAGCATTCCTCCAAACATACGCATTTGTTTTTTTGCGATTTCGTGCCCTTCGAAATCGGGGAGCCCGGGATAGTTGACAAACGCAACTTGAGGATGTGTTTTCATCCATTCTGCGATCGCCATAGCGTTACTACTGTGACGCTCCATACGTATTGATAGAGTATCGAGACCAATCAACATAAGCCACGCATTAAACGGGCTAAAAGTCGTCCCGATATTTGAGTGTGGGCCCCATCGTACCGGGTCCATTAGTTTTTTGCTTCCAATAACAGCTCCGCCGATCGACGTTCCATGACCCGTGATGTACTTAGTTAGAGAATGAACAACGATATCAACACCCAGATGCGAAACGGGTTGAAGGTACGGCGTAGCAAACGTGTTGTCGAGAACTGTAGGTATATTAAACTCACGGCCAACATTTACAATTTGTTCGATATCGACGATGTTTATCAATGGATTGCCCGGTGTTTCAAAAAGAACCAAACGAGTCTTGTCGTTTATAGCGCTTCTGTATGCACCGTAATCCGTCGCATTATCTATCCATCTAGTTTCAATCCCAAGTGGCTTGAACTCGCGTTCGAGCATGCCGTACGTACCGCCGTAGATTTTCGTAGCGCTGACTATGTTCTCGCCGGGCTTGACGTGGGCAAATATCAGCTGAGCAATCGCAGCAAGCCCACTAGAAGCGCTGACGCATTCTTCATAGCCTTCAAGCGAAGCAAGCCGCCGCTCCATGGCATCGACAGTAGGATTATTGAATCGAGAGTAGAGATGCCCACTCGCCTTGTCAGACATTAGTAGCTGTGCATGTTCAGTGTTCTCGCACGAATAACTTGAAGTCAAATATATGGGTGGAAAACCCGCTCGATTAAAATCGGGATGTTCGCCCGCGTGAAGTTGACGCGTTTCAAAGCGAGCTAGATTAATATCAAACTCAGACATAGCTTCTCCGAATAGTTTAGCTATCATCTATATATCCTATAGGATCAGTATTTCACTTATTACTAGTGAATAATGGTCAGTTTTGTGCGATTCCAATATGTTTCATTAATTCTGGCGTTCACATACTAACGCGCATTGTTGTTGATAACTCTGCTACAGGCATTCGGTGAAATGCTAGATACCAAGAGAGCATTCTTCTTAACCAGTCGAGAGTTTCTTCGGGATCATCACTGTGCTTTTCTATAAATTGGTTTAGTTTATCCTCGTTCATAAATTTAATTGTGTTATCGAAAGTCTCTAGTGCACGCATTGGTAGCTTTCTATCCGCTTTGTCGTTCGATCCTGATGCTACAACCGTGAAATCAACGATTCCGTGGAATCCATTATTGTTGGTCCAAATTGTATCAACGTAAATCATTTCAGTTCTCCAAAGTTGATTGCCTGACATATGTACTTAAGAAACACAATTACCTAACGGTTTCTCGATTACATAGATACTTGTTGCTCAAGAAAAGTTCGTATTTTCTAGCCTTTTTTTGTATATTTTACGGTTTATAACAAATGCTTACATTTTCGATTCTGAATCAACAACTTAACCTGATACAATGAAACTGTGCGAGTTCTTTTAGTCATGCTGGCATTAGCACTCATTTCCGGTGCTGTTGGTTACATTGGCGACATCGTTGGAAGACAAGTAGCTAAAAAGAGGATCTCCTTTGCGGGTGCCCGTCCGCGTAAAGTTGGCTCTGTCATTGCTGTGATAACTGGTATTACAATCGCATTATCGACTTTAGGATTGTTACTTCTCGTGTCTAGAGATATTCGTTCATGGGTTATCGAGTATGATACTTTGAAGAAGGACTTATCAGATCTGAAAATGCAGTACAAAACAACTTCGCAAGCTAACGAAGCGCTTAAGATAGGTTATACAAAAACACTAGGTGAGTTGGAATCGCGAAAAAGAGAACTGGAGTCCTTGAGCGATACACTTGAATCGACAAAATCCACTTTAGAAGATACGGTAAGCGGATTAGTAAAAAGCGAAGCAGAATTGTCAGCAGTCAATTCTAAATTAGGTAAGAATGAAAAAGAGCTTCAAACAACACAGAAGCAGTTAAGCGAAGCGGGTAAAAAAGAAAGTGAAATGCGTAAATCTCTAGGGTTTCTTGAATCCGATAACCATGTTCTGCGTGTCAACAGAGAGCTGTTGGTGAGAGAAATAGCT
>CAZRQJ010000184.1:0-4077 GCA_964602075.1 uncultured Planctomycetia bacterium | reverse complement strand
ACTCCCAGCTAGCAGCCTGTTTGATTGAGAGTTCAATTCGACCGTCGTCTTGCACAGAAAGAACTTTGACCTTAACTTTTTGGTTGGGTTTAACCGCACTGTGTATGTCTTTAACGTAGTTATCGCTGATTTCACTAATGTGGACAAGGCCTTTTTTTCCGTTCTGGAGCCAAACGAACGCGCCGAAGTTGCGAATTTCAGCAATTCGTCCTTGTACTACATCATCTACTACAATAATCATCCCGATTCACCCCCTTTGTCCCTAGAAGGGATTTTGGAACTAACATAGAGTGAGCTAGTGATTATACTAGAAGTTGTATGCTCGTCAATATAAATTGAACATATCTTCAAAAAAACCGTCCAAGCAGGGTTATTCGTATGTTTTGTACAGATTGTGCGATTTTATAACCGATGTATTACCCATTTTCTCTAAACGCTGCTCCTAATGATCAAATAATCTCCATCTTTTACTGGGTACTCCCTGCCGACAAGTTTCATTTTTTCTGTGCCCCGCAATGTATGAAAGCCGCTATTCTCAATAACATCTTCGCAGCGATACACTTCGGCTCTAATAAATCCTTTCGCTAAATCGGAGTGTATCGCCGCTGCAGCATCGACTGCAGTTGCATTGTTCTTGACGGTCCAAGCTCTTATTTCTTTATCCCCTCCCGTAAAAAAAGTCTGCAACCCGAGCAGTTCGTAACATGAATGAATAAACCTTTCAACACCCGGTTGGTTGATTCCGAGTTCTTTCATAAACTCGATTCGTTCGTAAACATTTTCGATTTTTGCTAGTTCGGCTTCTATAAGCGCACTCAACTTAACAAATCCTGCGCCGTATTCGGCTGCTATTGACATCAATCCTTTGCATAAAGCACATTCGTCGCCGATCATATCGTCTGATACGTTTGCTGTAACTAACATCAGTTGCATGGTGACAAGGGAGTAATCTTTGATAATTGTTGACTCCGCTTCCGATAATATCGTGAAATGTGCGGGTTTACCGTCTTCAAGAACAGCAAGAATACGTTCAAGAATCCGAAGCTTTTCAGCTGCTTGGGGCTCCCTGCCAGCGGCGCGCTTTTTCAACATAGGCAGCATCGTTTCAATTTGAACTAAGTCGATTAAGATGAGTTCTTCAATCAGATTCCGCGTTTCACTTTCAGCAACCAATCTGCCTTCATCGGTAAAAAGATTTACTACTAACGCAAGTGCTTGGCAGGTTCGATAGTTCGCAATAGTTGCTGACACTAGTTTTCTGTCATCTTTTGCAGTAAACCCTGGTAGATACATTAAGTCGAATTGTGCGTATGTTGTTTTTTTCGGCTTAAAAATACGCTCGAGTTCATCAACTCTTTTATCTTGCACATGGACTGATGCAATTTGAGCTTTTATACCTGGTTTCAAGAACACATCTTCTGGCGCACGGTTTGTTACGAGTTCGAATATTGTCTTTGCGCCGCTATTAGGACGCCCGATTAATCCGATTCTAGTTGCCACTTCTTATTTTCCTAGATTCATAGATTAACTGTCAAATCTGACAAAGGTCACTTCGACATGTTCAATGCTTCCCGGTAAACGAGGTTTTCGACTACTCTCCCTACAATCTGAAGACTTTCAGCGCTGCATTTGTCAGGTGTGTCTTCAACGGTGTGCCAGTACGGATAGTCGAAATCGATCAGGACGTACATTTTTATTCCCTTTGCGATGAGCGGAATGTGATCGTCGAGAATGTTGAGTGTGCCGGTCGACTGAAAGTGAGTAGATGTCCCAAGTTCTTCAGCGATTCCACGTATCCGTATATATAAATCGCTTGCAACAGCTTCACTGTTGTGTTCGGGGCGTATCTGAAGGTCTCGATCACCGATCATATCAAGCAGTACACCCCAACGGTAGCTATTAATTCTCGACGTTGTTAACTTACTTGCAAAATATTCGCTTCCCAAAAACATTGCCGACAATTCGGGGCCGTAATCTTCGCCGTCAAAAAAAACCAGTTCGACTCCAACAAGCGGTTTTGTTTCACCGAATACACGTGCAAGTTCGAGAAGAGCCGCTACGCCGCTCGCGCCGTCGTTTGCACCCGGAACTGGCTTGTTTCGGTTTGCCTGTGAGTCTTGATCGGCCCAAGGACGCGTGTCCCAATGAGCGGCAAGCATGATGTTGTCGCGGCTACCGCTAATCCAGCCATTTCGAGCAATTATGTTTCTCATTTGAAGAGTCGTACCTCTTATTGTTGCAGTGAACGGCTGCTCTTCCACCTCCCAACCATATTCTGTGAGTTTAGTTACGATCCAGTCGCCGCATTTTTTGTGTTCTCTCGAACCTGGTATTCTGAATCCAAAATCAACTTGGTCTTGCAGTAAAGCAAAAGCATTTGATCCGTTGAATTTTTTGGACAGTTGCGGATTTGTGTTTTGATTCTGGTTCGGAGGTGGAGGTGTAGCCTTTGTCTTGTTTCCTGACCCGCAGCACAAAACAAGCGCGAAAAGAAATACAGCAATTGCCGCTATACAAATCGCTGCCAGTTTGAATGACTTCATAAAAATATCTCCACCTTCGATCAATAAACACCGAACCTAAATATTATAAGGTATATTTTTCCGAGATACTCAAATGAATGCGAAACCAAGCCAAATCGCTATCAACTTGTCTAGCGCTGCCAGCAACTTCCTACTTATGCCAAAAGTAGTTATTCCTAATGCGCTTTTGAACATAAGCAAATCAAGGGCGTCTAAGTACTCGAACCGGGCAACCGGTAATCTTGATAGGAAGGCAGGGCATACGAGTGAATAAGTACTTTATCTTCGGAAGCGTGGTGTTGTTATTGTTCGTGTTTGCAGGATTTGCATTCGCTGAACCAGACCGAGATCGCGATCGCGAAGGTCGTAAAGGCAAAGTCATCATCGGCACAATTGAAAGCATTGATGTTAATAGCGGGACGCTAGTCGTCAAAGCTGAAAAATACGTCGTTAGAGGCGAAGGCGAAGTTGCTGCGAACGGCGAAAAAGTAAACCTCAAGATAGGCGAGCGCACGAAATGCGGTCTTAAAATGGATCGTGCGGAGTTAAACGACTTAAAAGCCGGAATGAAAGTTGTTGTCGTTTCTATCGAACGCGATGGCACACTTTATGCTGTTGCAGTGAGCGATCCGGAGACAGCCCAAATGATGCGCGACAAAATGGAAAACTACCGCAAAGGCGAAGGTCGTGGAGAGGGACGCGAGCGCGGTATGAGAGGTGGCGGTCGAGGTCGCGGTATGGGATTTGATGGGCATGGTATGGGCCCCAACGGTGAAGGTCGCGGCCGTGGGCGAGGCATTCCTCTTTACGGTGAAGTTACCAGTGTAAGCGGTAACACAGTTACTGTAATGATCCGCGAGTTCCCCGTTGAGCAGTTAGAAATCCCCGCATTCGAAGGCAAGCCGCACTTTGGTAAGGAATTTAAAAACAAAGTCGCTGAAATGTTTCCAAACGGCGTTACTATTGAACTAACGAACGATACAAAAGTTATGCTCAATGGAAGTGAAGTAGATCCTATTTCAATAAAGGTCGGTTCTGTTCTCATGTTCCGTTGCGTACCTCCTGAAGGGCAGTGGAGCAAAGAAAACCAACCCGATCGGTTTATTGCTAAGGTTGTTGTAGATATAGAAACGATTAAGAAGCACATCGGTGACCGCCGGAATGCCCCTCGCGGCGGACGGCAGGGCGTATAACGCCGAAGTAGCACAGTCATAGTTGACCGACCACATCATCCTCCGATGGCCCCCTTCTGGGGCCATTTTTTTTGATAGACTATTAAATCGGGTCTTCGTTTAGATTAAAGAGACTTAAGAGACGATTGAGATCGCCCTCGTCGAAATATCGAAAGGAAATGATTCCTCCGTCCTTCATTGTACGGATAACAACTCGAGTACCAAATTGGCGCGTTAACTCGTAAGCAATAGATTTTATTGCAGGATTTTCCAATCGATTCGTGTTTGTTTCATCACCTTTACTAATAATACAATCGTCATTCTCAATCCCGCTCTCCTTGCGTTTTAGCGATTCAAGAATTTCTTTAACAAGCGCTTCGGCT
>CAZRQJ010000183.1:0-4114 GCA_964602075.1 uncultured Planctomycetia bacterium | reverse complement strand
TAATCCGAACTCGTTTGCTTAAAACCGTGCTGCCTGTTTCTGACACGTCAACAATCGTAACCTTAACGACTGCTTCAGTTGGAAGCAAAGCTACGGTCTTAAATGGGTATTCAATAGCAACATTTCGTTCAAAAGATTGCGTAGCACCGGTTACGTCAATCTTGTCCGTATATAGTACTTGAACATCCGTACCTTTCAAATAGTCCAAAGGAACTGCTATGGATTGAGGATCTATGCTCACATCAAAAACATATTGAGGTGCAGGTTCGCCAACAATTTGCGGCACCAATCGAATAGAGCTTACTTGCGACAGCGAAGAAACTTCTATATCGCAACGCACTTTTGGATAATCGAGTGTGAATTGTTTCGTTGGAAGCGGTTGGTACTTATCGCTGAGCAGCTTGACTTCCAAGAACTTTGAAACATCTTTTCTGATCCCTGTAAGCTCGACATCAACAACGACGTGAGCAATTGTATCAATGCTCGATTGTGCGCCTTTAACAAGAACATGGTCTGGTTGTATAGTCAGATCTTTCTCAATGAAATCAGCAGGAAGATTACCTATTCTATTTGCTTGAACGGCGAAATTCTTGTCTATTTTATTTACGAGCTCAAGTTCTATAGGCGTTGGGGCTTTAACAATCTCAACCCCACCAAGTTCGGGAATGTTTACCGGCACATTTCTGTAAAATCCAGCCTTCGTAATATTGGAAAGATCAACTTTACATATCGGCGGATTTGTTTTTAAAAAATTGACATTTGTAAGCAAGCCGCGCACTTGAACAGACGTTGAACTAGGCGGTTCCGAAATGATGATTAATTCGTCGTTTAAACCACCAACAATTATCGGTACTGTTATTGTTTGCGTCAACTTATAGCTGTTGTTGACGTATGCAAAAAGCAACACTGCTAAAAACAAAGCCCATAATTTAAGACTCCAGTTAGATATGATTGCTTTTAGCATTCCCTACTGCACCATTAACCTAGGCAAAACCGTTGCGACGGTTCCACCTTCTAAGTACAAAATGTTAATCAGAGGCGCCAATTGTTCAAGAGTTAAATTGTACGAGATCCTACCGTTGTGACATACGCTCATTGCGCCTGTTTCCTCGCTCACTACTGCTACGATTACATCTACCCTTTCAGTCAATCCTATTGCAGCATGGTGACGAGTACCGAGCGATTTAATAGCTTGGTCGCGCTCTGAAAGGGGGAAAAAACAACCCGCATATAGAATACGCCCGTTGTCAATAACCAAAGCCCCGTCATGCAACGGTGTATTACTTTCAAAAATAGATAACACTAATTCCGTAGTCAGTTCAGCATCAAGCTTAACACCCAGAACCATATGTTCTAAAGCGCTTTTGTCGCCTTTCACAATAGCTATCAGACCGCCTAGTCTTTTCTCGCTCATTGCTTTCATAGCAAGCACAAGTTTTTCAATCACGTTTTGAGTCATCAAATCGTAGTTACTGCTGCGTGAAATTCGGAAAAACAATCTTGCTTTGCCAGTTCTTTCAAGAAACTGCCTAATTTCAGGGGTGAAAATAATGATCAAAGCTAAAGAACCAACAAAAATAACCTTTTCAAAAATCCAAACCAAGGTCACTAAATGAAGCAACTGACAAACATAATAAAACAAAGCAAAGATGATAATTCCTTGAATGACTATGGCTGTTTTTGTGCCGCGAATAAAATAGAAAACGTAATAGAATAAGACCGCAACAATTAAGATATCGAGAACTTGCTGCCATTGAAATGTAAAAAGTGGCAAGCTGTATCCTCCTAATATCTCCGTGCTAAAACGTAATGCTCGCGGTAGTACTTTTCGTCAAGACTTGATATGCCGACTTTTTTTAAGCTTGATGCTGCGTGAATAAATTTACCATTTCCTATATATAAACCAACATGCCCTATCTGGTTGTGTTTTTTGTCGGTAAAGAAAAGCGCATCGCCAGGCATTAACGCATTGGAAGGTACAAACTTGCCGAATTTAGCTTGTATACTTGCTTTATGTGTAATCTTGAATCCCTGCTCTGCCAGGCACATTAGAACCAATCCGCTGCAATCAACTCCGCTTCTGCTCTCGCCACCCCATACATAAGGAACGCCCAGAAAAGTCATTGCAGTGTTAATCAACCTATTCCCATCTGCCATTGGGGAATACGAATAGTTAGGGTCGTACCTTCCGGAGTGATAAGCGTTACTATACTCGTCTTCTATTACGAAGAAAGAGGAGCCAATCCAGTACCATTCTTCGTCAGGAGCTCGCACAAAAGCTTGCGGTGTCGGTAGATCAACAATATCTTTGTCAAAAACTGCGTCAAGCGGATCTAAGTAAAGAAAACTACTTGTGACTTCATCCTTTACTAAGTAGTAACCAGCTATTTGATCGATAAACGGAAACTCTTCATCTATAAACGTTGTTCGCACAATACCGCTTGAACCATTGGCTCTAGAATAGAGTGGCGCACCTTCACGCACCACCCTAATGATGTTAATCTCATCTTTATTAACACCGAGAGTTTGTCCAAAAACTACTTCTATACACGTCAAGTATGGAAAAATCGCGACCAACGCGGCTAATCCAACTCTAATAAACGACCATTTTGAGAACTTAACAAAATTCAAAACACTCACCAGCTGCAGATGTTGATAAGTCGGTAAATTATACCACTTAATCGCGATTAGCGCTTGCTAAACTGGAAGCGTTTGCGTGCGCGTTTCTGACCGTACTTCTTGCGCTCCTTAGCTCTCGGATCTCGAGTCAAAAATCCTGCGTCCTTTAGCTTCTTATGAAGTTCTGGGTTTAGCTCAATCAGGTACCGAGCTATAGCAAGCTTTGTTGCATCCGCTTGCCCCGAGATTCCGCCGCCGTTAGCATTGACATTGATGTCGTACTGCTCCTCAAGCCCTAAAAAGCGCAGAGGTAATGTTACTTTTAGCTGATCGGCATAAACAGGAAAATAATCAGTGAACTCTCTGCCGTTTACGCGGATAACTCCACTACCTTTCTCAAGGCGAACCCGCGCAATAGCTTCCTTCCTTCTCCCAACTTTGATTAGCTTTAACTCTTCAACCATAATTATCTCCTGTTAGTTTACAAGTTTTTAAGAAGCTCTTCGTCAACACACTTAGGTTGCTGTGCTTTATGAGGGTGTTCTGAACCACTAAAAACTTTTAACTTGTGTATCAATCTACGTCCAAGTCGATTTCTCGGTAACATTCTGCGAACCGCATCGCGAAACAACTCTTCAGAGTTGATATCAAGGCGCTCTTCAAAAGTACGCGCTTTCAGCGCACCTGGATAGCCGCTATGAGTATAATAGGTTTTGTCTTTAAACTTGTTACCTGTTATACGGATCTTGTCAGCGTTGACTACTACAACAAAGTCCCCGCAATCCTGTCCGCGAGTAAACTGCGGTTTGTGTTTACCGATAATTAGTTTCGCCGCGAGTGTCGCAGCGCGACCGAACACAAGGTTTTCTAGGTCAATGACCCACCAACCTCGTTCAACCGTCTCTCTTGAAAAGTGACTTGTTCTATTCATCTTAAAAACTCCGAAAACTAACCTTCCATAACGTCAAACCTCTCGCTTGAGCTAACCCGTTCATCCGAAGCGGTTGCTCATCTTCCAACACAGTCATGAAAGTGTTAAAACTTAGCTCTCCGGTTCCGACTTTGAACACCGTCCAAACCAGTCTACGAACCAGATGATACAAAAAACGATCCGCAATTATCCGAAACTCGCCTCTGGTGCCTTGCCAGTTAACTTTTGAAGACATCACGTCACAAACACAATTGTCTCGCTTATCTCCGTCTAAACAAAATCCCCTAAAGGACTTTTTACCGATAATGGCTTCAATCGCTTCAGCCACGCTTCGATGATTCAACTCACGCATGTGATACGCAGTATATCGAGATTCGAGAGCGTCGGGTTCAAATCTCTCTCGCCATCTATATCGATACTCCCTGCTGATAGCATCGTATCGGGCATTGTATTCCTGGGGAACAACCTTTGCACCATAGACTCTGACAGATAAAGGTAACACATCGTTCAATACTCTTGCGAGTTTTGTAACTTCAGGACCTCCGGAACAGGGTAACATTACAG
>CAZRQJ010000182.1:0-4147 GCA_964602075.1 uncultured Planctomycetia bacterium | reverse complement strand
AATAATCTCCACTTCTTATGCCATTCCTGAAGCTCTTCTACAAAGTGTTTTTCGTTAACATAATTCAATGCGTCCTCGTATCTACCAAGCGAAACAAGGGCAAGTAAATAATTACCTACGGTCGCTCGCGACGGTCGCCCCGCGCTGTTTGCAAGCTCCGTTTTACGCTTATTTAGGGTATCAATCCATATCTTTGTTTTTTCGTTTAGTTTTGTTTGAAATTCAGCACCGTTTGGGAGAGACGATCCTGTCTTCAAGACATAGTATAGATATTCGTCGAAGCGCGGCACGCGTTCCAATCCTTCCACTAGTTTGTTTACAGCATTAATATCTTCTTTGTCAGCTAGGTAAGCGCGCATCGAATAGTAGAGGCCCTGACTGTTCGCTCCGAGATTTAAATATAGGTTCGCCATAGCGATATTAGATTGAACGCCTTTGGGATCGCTTTGAAAAAGAGCCGGTACCTGCCTCGCATCGTCAGAAAACACTATGATCTCCCAAACTTGGCGGGCTATATCGCCGCTTTCGTCGGAAACTGTCAATTTCGCGTTATATAGTCCGTCTTTCGAATAAGTGAATACTGCTCTGCCGCCGGTTTCGCGATAAAACTCACGTCTGTCAGGGGCAAACTCCCATGAATATGATAGCGCTTCTGGATTGGGCGGTTGTTCAAAACTAACCGGTTGAAGCCGAACGGTTAAAGGCGCGAACCCTTCTATTGTTGCAATAGGAAGGTCGCTCGATACTAACGTCGGTCGCGGCGCTTGCGGCTTAGGCGTCGTCGGCGCAGCCAGGTTTACCGGATCATCAACTTTATCCATCGAGCGAAACTGTTGATAGACAACCGCTGTCAATCCGACTAACAACGCAACAACAAATGTCCCTATAACCCAAGTATATGTTCTGGAAGGAGCGCTTGTCACATCGAATTGAGTGCCGCATTCTTCGCAAAATCTAGTGTCTTTGGGGTTGTCATGTCCACACTTTGCACATTTCATTCAAATCACGCCCCGTTTGAGGTTGCCTTTCCACTCAAATCGTTATATTTCTGTTCAAACTTGTTAATTACATCTGAAAGGGTCAACCAGAGAATTCCAGTTGTTTCATCAACTATTTCATCTCGATTAGCCCGCGTCAGCACATCGAGTTCTGCAGAAGGTTTAATGCGCGGTAGAATCGGGAGACCGTTGTCGTCGCTAAGCGATTCCCTTGTTTCGTTTGTCTGCCTTGTTGTGTTTGAAGCGTAACCGCTTAGGTAAATTCGGATTATCTGAAATGAGTTTCTCAATAGCGCTTGTGGACTTTCCTCACCCAAAAAGTATATCGAGCAGCCAGCAACATACCTATTACCAATACTACGGAGCGAAACAAACGCCTTGATAACACCAGCGTGAACGGGCATAGATACCTGAACATACTTATAAACTTCTTTCTCTCCAAAGCGTAAATTCAATGAAGCAGGGATTGGAATTTTTGCTGTTGCTACTTCTGCGTGTTCAATATTGGCAAACGCCTCGCGCAGCATGTCTTTCAGACGACCGCGCATGTCCCCTAGTTGTTTCTCGGAAATCGAAGTTGTAGGGCCTATGCCAATAATTCTCTGGAATCGTTTAATAGGTTCACCTAGGAAGAACACTCCTTCTAGTTGAAGCGCTCGCCGCGATAGTGTGCGCGCAATATTGGCGGCCGATATAGGAATATGAAAGATTGACGAAAACAACGCAGCAACGATCACAACCGTCATGCAAAAAATATAAGTTCCTGTCAGTGAGATACCAGTAGAAGTGGATGCCGACTTAACTAATGCGGAAAGCAATGCCATCAAGGCAAACACTGCAGAAAATAGAAGAAGATAGACCGTTCTAGTGACTCCGAATCGGTAAACAAGAGGATTATCGACTAACGTTGATGTCAGAGGATTGTCTATTTGCGAACGAACCCAAAATCCATAAAAAGCGGCAACCAACAACACTGCCGCCAATGGCGTTATCGCGCTTACAAGTTCTGCCTCCCTAGAGGACAACAATACAGGTAACCACAAGTTCGCAGTGATTACTAGCAAAACTCCGAATACGAGCAGCAACCAACCGATGTTTAACACCCTTTGGAGAAAAACATATCCTAACAAATCAAAAACAATCGACGTCATTGGACGCCATGCAAAGTACAAAACGCAAAATGCTAATAAAACTGGCAGCGCTCTCGCTGCGGTCAACGCACTCTCGGAATTCACACCTGCGCTGATTAGATATAAAAACGCAAAGCTGCCTATGAAAAAAAAGATACCAATGGTCAAAACCATAAGGTCTCTGTCTAGCGATAAATCCGTGCGAATTTTGTTAGACGCGCGATCGCTGCCTGGTGAACCGGGTCGTGATAACTCGTGACCGCACCTTCTGCAGTATCGGCTGCCTATACGGTTCGAGTGACCACATTTCGAACATTTGATCGGCGAACGGACCGAAAAATTTCTGACTAACTTCTTCAAACTCCATCATTATAATTCATGCGCCGGACTTTTGCATTGGCATCGCTAAACATGATTGATTAGAGCGGTCTGGTTCAATGGACTATTTTGATGTATTGGCGAAGTGACGCGACTGTCACTGCGATTTTTTTCATAACGACTCCGGAACCGGAAGTTAAACTACTTCACAATCTATTTTACTATCGAATATATTCCTAACGAGTTGCCAAATGGGTCGAGCGTAGTCGCCACCCGTTTCCCCCATGGCATCTCAACTGGTTCGGACTTGAACGTAACACCGCTTCTTGTCAGTCTTTCGTATTCGACATCTACATCCGAACATTCAAAGAATAATTCGCACTGGTAATTACCGATGTCATCCTCGCGCGCTTTATGAAACGCGATCGAAACATCGCGACTGTCGGATAGAAGCGCGAACTTCAATCCACCGCTTTCTTCCGAGTGTGTTTCGGCGACGATTGACAATCCGAACAATTCATAAAATCTGACAGCCGATTCGACGTCAGGCACGAAAAACAATAAGTACCCTATATGCACAATCAACTCCCGTAAACTTCAAGAACACTGATTAATACCCTAGACAAGTAATTTTTTTATCAACAAAAATGATTCACAACGGGCATTCGATTAAGATAATAACCGTTTGAGGGATAGTATCAACCCTCGTGCCCGCGATTTTGTTAGTCGTTATTAGTTTTGCGATCATTGTCTTATTGATGCGTATAAGAATCCCGCTTTTCGCGGCTCTATTTACCGCGTGCATTTTCGTGTTGCTTGTATCGAAAACGACACTCGTAAACGCGGTTTCGACTTTAAGCGTTACAATTGCTGATCCAGAAGTTATCTCTCTCTGCATTATCATTGCGCTAATACTTCTCTTCTCGGATGCGCTGCGCGTTGGCAGCAGATTAGACCGAATAGTAACTGCGTTTGAAAACATTCGTCCGGGTAAGCGTTTGAAACTATTCGCTTTCCCTGCATTAATCGGACTTTTGCCGATGCCCGGCGGGGCTGTTTTCAGCGCACCAATGGTTGAAGCGACAGGACGATATTTACAAAAACAACCTGGCTGGTTTAGCGCTGTCAATTACTGGTTTAGGCATGTCTGGGAGTATTGGTGGCCTCTTTATCCCGGAGTCTTACTCGCGACAACGCTAAGCGGTATTCCGATAGGCACTTACATAGTAGCGATGCTTCCGTTTTCCGTGATCGCAATTGGCGCAGGGATGCTTGCAATACTGCCGAAAAGCAGGACTCGCGACACAAACGCCTCTAGCGAGAAATGCAGCAACGACGAAAAAGACTGCAATAACCACATATCGCGCAGAAAAAGGCTCGGTATTTTGTTGCGCGAGCTTTCGCCTATTACGATTGTCGTGATCGGAGGCGTCGGGCTTGAGCTTGGACGAGAGGTTATGGAAAGATCCGGCGTAATAGTCCTGCAACCGATAGCTCGTTCAGCGATCATCCTTTCGCTTATCGTCGCATTGATTTATGTTCTAATCAACGACGTAGTGCCTATCAAAACGCTTCTAAAAGACTGGCTCAACAAGCAAAACTTTGAAATGGTCGCTATGATAATTCTTGGTGTGTACTATAAAAACTTGCTCGATTCCGCCGGTCTAATAGATAGAACGGTTGATGAATTGCTTCTGTGGA
>CAZRQJ010000181.1:0-4147 GCA_964602075.1 uncultured Planctomycetia bacterium | reverse complement strand
GTAGATTTAGCGCCAATCAAGATTCCATTCGGTTTAGTTTCGTTCACCGAACCCGGCGATTATGCGCTCGTTCCTGCTCCTGATGGTGTTACTTACTTTGTTTACGCAGGAAAAGCAAAAGTTGTTTTCGACGGACTTCCCATGAGCTCTTCGCTTAATTTGTTTCATGAAACAAACACTATCGGGGCAGAGAATCCAATTTCGTTAGAAATTAACGGATTCTTTGCGAAATGCGGAGCTGCGTCAGGTATGGAAGCGTTCGGCGAAGGTATTCCGATTATTGTTGACGAAACAAATCCGCCCGACTTTGCATCGAAACTGTGGGAATACTACGTTGTCGCTTGGAGCGATGCGTTTCCGTACCAGATGACCGAAGAAGAGATGTCGGCGGCAATGTCGGGAGGCGGCACGCCAGCGCCGTCAAAGCTCGTTCGCGATCCGAATCCCGACGAATTCTATATGGCGTTTTACACTTCCGACGGCAAACGCTTTGATTATACCGCCGATGCGGAAGGCAAAGTCTTCATAACCGACTATCGCGGCGGTATGAACTGGTATGAGCATCCGTATGCAGTTATCGAAGAGGACTTCGATCCGCGTTTCGACTTCAAATCGAAGAGCGTTGTTTACGGTTATGACCCACAGACACAAGCAACTACAGTAAATATTTCGAGCGTCGTTGTCGCGCTGGAAAATCTTCCAAGTTATACGGTCTTCTGTTATCCATGGCTCGAAGCGAAACATGTCGAAGTTGATGGAGTTCAGGTTCCATTCAAACGCGGTATGTTCCAAGACTCGCCTACTTGGGCGATTGAAATACAGACCGAATTTGTGAAGGGCAGTGAATACACACTTTACTTAGAGTTCACAGGCGAAGCACCGAAAAGGTATGATGGCATCGGCTACGGCGGCGTTTATCGCTTCGACGACTACGTTCTTTACACTGCATCCGACGCTTGCGACAAGACTCTGCATGTCTCAAAGCCCGAAAACAGCGGCGTTTGGACGTTCATTGAAAGCCCCGGCGGCACAACGACGGTTGGCGATCCGATAACGCACGGCACATTTTGGGCAAATTCGAGCCGCGGCGTAATGCTCGTTTCGACTAAGTTCCCGATGAAAGAATTTGACAGCTACGGCGTTAAACTAGAGGTTTACGCACCGCTTGCGCTAATCGACAGCATCGGGCAGAATCCAGCGGTCGTGCGTCTCGGCGAGATTCTCAACTATTTCAGCGACGAATTCGGCGTGTTTAGCAACGTATATCCAAGCGGGAAAATCGAGCGGCAACCGTTGTTCATTATCCCAGAAGAAGGCGGCGTAGCTGCGTTCGAGAACGCCGGCTTGCTCTTTTACTTAGGAAACGACCACAACCTTCCGCTCGTTGCTCATGAAGTTAGTCACATTTGGTGGGGGCAGGCGGTCGATGCACCAACTTGGTTTATCGAAGGTATGGCGAACTACTGCCCGATAGCTTTTTTTGAAGCTAAAGAACCTGCGCAGGCAGAGTCTTACGGGCGTTACATAATGCAAGCAGCTGTTGCAAGCTCGAAGCCGATGAGTCTTGAGCGTCGCATGGAACTCGGCGATACGAGCGCGCTCTACCAGCACGGCGCGGCAATGTTAGTTACAATGGCGCGCATTTTCGGAACGGAGAATTTTCATGCTGCCCTTAAAGAAATCAACCGCAAATACGGCGACAAAGAAGCGATGACTGCCAATGCAATTTTCGATGAACTTTGGATGTTTTTCGGCACAACGGGTGGTGGGCGCGACGATAAAATCGGACTCGATAGCTTTAGAGCGGCTTTCTTCGACAACTCTCTTGCACCTTTCGTTGTCGTCAACTTCATTCCGGTAAGCGCGAACGGCTCGCAATACACAACGGACATACTTGTCAGCCGCGACCAGCGTCTAATCGGCGCGATGCCGCTTGATCTCGAAACAACGTTGAAAAACGGCACGAAAGTGCGACGGGAAATCACGACTAGAGCCGACACTGAAGTGTACCGCTTTGAATTCGCAAGCGAAGTTGTGAGTATTGTCGTCGACCCCGACAACAAACTTCTGGTCAGCACTCCGGAACGACAGAATTATCAAGCATTTCTTGGATGGTTAATGGCTGCGTGGATGAAGCGCGGAATGAACGATACGGAAGGCGCGATTTACTGCTTCGAGCAAGCGCTAAAGCTCCGCTCGTGGGCGCGCGACTATAACGATCTAGCAAATCTCTATTTCCAAACGGGACGTGTTGACGAAGCGCGTTCGATGGTTAACGAGATGCTCGATGCAAAGGTAAACAATGACGGAGTTTTCAATAATCACGAGATTGAACCGAAAACTCTCTGCCAGATTCATTGGCTCGCGGGTAAAATCGCCGAGTTTGACGGTAAAACGGAAGAAGCAAAGGCGCATTTTGCATTAGTTATCGAATTGGGTAATGAGACGGGTCTTTATAACCTTGTTGATTCGGCTAGGAAGAAACTCGGCATCGAAACCGCACCTGCAGCAGGCGCACCCGCCGGTATGGGTGGCATGATGGGAGGCTAGAACAAATAAAAGGTTTAAGCTTGTGTAGAAACCGAAATGCACAAAAAAAGCAGTCGCACAGTTATACTCGACAATCTGTAAAGTCTGTACTCATCTTTCGCGCAAAGCGGATTGACACACGGATTGATACGATGATGAATTACACGGCGTTGCTTTAACAATTCACTTGCACTTTTCGCCGTCAGTCATATAGTTCCCCACACTTATTGCTAACAGTGTTATAAGCAGAATAGATTTAATCACACCGGCAGGATTTTACTTGCCGTTGCGGAGGTATTGCGATGACGCTACCTAACGCCCGCCGCAACCTTAGACATCAAGTGACAGGCGCACAAGTGAAAACTCGCCGGATCGAGTGTAACTTTTTCAAGAATCGGTTCGACTTCACGACATATCGCTTCGGCGAAGGGACAGCGCGGGTTGAAACGGCAGCCAGCGGGAAGCCGCGCAGCGCTTGGCACTTCACCCGTAAGCGGGATATGCCCAAGCTTCACCGTGGGATCTGGCACTGGAATAGCGGACAACAGCGCAAGCGTATACGGGTGCATCGGTTTGTCGTATATATCGGCTGCGGGCGCGATTTCGACGATTTTGCCAAGATACATCACAGCGACCCGCGTCGAAATATGGCGGACAACAGCGAGATCGTGAGCGATAAAAAGGTATGTTAAGCCGAGCTCGGACTGAAGTCGCATTAATAGATTGACAACCTGCGCTTGAATTGATACGTCGAGTGCGCTGACAGGTTCGTCGCACACGATGAGTTTCGGGTTGAGCGCAAGGGCACGCGCGATGCCTATGCGTTGGCGCTGACCGCCTGAAAACTCGTGGGGGAAGCGGCTGTAGGCGTCTTTGGGAAGTTCTACAGTTGCGAGCAATTCGCGTGTGCGCATTGTGCGTTCGCGAGAACTGCCGATGTGAAAAATGTCCAGCGGTTCGCGTACGATCTCGCCCACGCGCATTCTTGGATTCAAACTACCATGCGGGTCCTGAAAAATAATCTGCATGTCGCTCCGCAGTTTGCGCAGGTTTCCGCCTTTGAGACCGCGCACGTCAACGCCGTCGAGTAATATCTCGCCGTCGGTTGGTTCGATAATGCGGAGAAGCGTTCGCCCAGTCGTGCTTTTGCCGCAGCCGCTTTCACCTACTAGTCCAAGCGTTTCGCCACGCTCAATGCTAAACGATACGCCGTCAACGGCGCGAACGTATCCTGCCGTTTTCACCCCAAAAAAGCCTTTTCGAATGGGAAAATACTTCTTCAGTTCGCGAACCGTAAGCATAGGTGTACGCGTATCAGCGCTTGTTGATGTGTGTACAGGCGCGCAGTCAATCGACGGTTGCGTCTCGATGAATTTGTCGGAATCACTTGCGATTAGCACACATGAAGTGTAACACAGCTTTATAATTGTTGTGTGGGTTGACAGCGCGAGGGCATGACTTATACTGGCTGTAATTGTAAACTGGAGATAGGCATGAAGCGTATTCTCATCAAAAACGCGGCGTTTATTGCGACATGCGCAGGCGGCGAATTGCCGCGGCGCGGTGACGGTATGCGCGATATCGGTGCGATTGAAGGCGGGTATGTTTTGATTAACGC
>CAZRQJ010000180.1:0-4204 GCA_964602075.1 uncultured Planctomycetia bacterium | reverse complement strand
CTGTATCAGCCATCCAGTATGGAACCTCTTGAGTGTCTTCAAACATACTCGGATAGCTCGTATTCAATATACGGCCGAATACTTCTGAATCGTCCCAGAAGTTGTTGCCAAGCTCGTCTTTTGCCCGAACGACTAGAACGACCCGCTTGAACGGAACACCTGTTGGAAGCGCGTGACCCGTTCCATTGTTAATTATGTTGACAGTCAATTCAATGTCGTCGTTAGTGCGAACGGCAGCGAGTTCAAGGTCGGCAGCGCTAGCAAGGAACGCGTCGTCGTCAGCGCCAAGGAAGCTGTGGTCGTGAGCGTCGTCACGAATCTGACCATGTTTGGATACGACAGAGCGATACTCTGGCATATGGCAGCTTTGACAAGTAACGCCCTTACGCGCCCACTCGGAGTATTTCCACTCGTTGTATGTATCCTGAACTTTGATTCCAAAGTCGTTGACTTCCTGATGGCAGGAAGCGCAAAACTCGCTCTGCTTGTATATCGGGCTGTATTGGATCGTGT
Organism: uncultured Planctomycetia bacterium; assembly: GCA_964602075.1. Classification (GTDB taxonomy): domain Bacteria; phylum 4484-113; class 4484-113; order JAGGVC01; family JAGGVC01; genus JAGGVC01. Next base: position 3,691 of record CAZRQJ010000180.1, on the reverse strand, counting down.
GGCTCGCAGTAGGAGCTTCTTCAATTGGACCCCACTTCTTCATGCCGAAACGATGTTCGAAGTTTAAGCTGTAGTTCATGTTTTGCATACGGTGAAGCTCGTCTCCGCGATCGTTTACATGAGACAACCTAGTGACTGTGTGGCAGAAGTCGCAAGAAATCCCGTCCTTGGTGAAATCGCTGATGCGCTGTAGGTATCTGACCTGATCGCGCATTGTAATATCTAAACTAGGACCAACGGTAATTTCATCGAAATAGGTACTGCCTAAATCAAATTCCAAATCCTTGTCGAGATACCCACTGGTGATGTCTTCCCAAGTTGGCACATAACCCTCGCGCATGGCTAGGAGTATGTTCTTGAGTTCCAAGCTGTCGGTGTATTTGATGGTCGCATTGATTGAAGGAGCATGACAGGAAAGACAGTCGGTTCTCGGAAGTTCGAGCGCCCATTCGGGCTGTTCGACCATACCTTTCTTGATCGTACCGTCAATCTTGCCTTCCTTCTGAATCCGACGCCTTTCGTTATTCTCGTAAGTCCACCACTCGCGGTAGTGCTGCCAAGCGTCTTGGAAGAATGGGTTGTTGTATGCAGTTGCGTGCCCCGAGTTCCACCACTTTTCGTAGTATTTATTGTGGCACAACATACAATCTTGAGAGTAATCCAGCAACGGCGCTTTCGGAAGATCTTTCTTTTGAATGAAGAGATTTTCCAGATTCTCTTTGCCGCGATACCACGGCTTGGATTTGTCTCCTTTAGGTTTAGGGTCGCGGTCTTTAGCAGCTACTAGAACCGTAAAAACGAGACAAAGGAGAACCAAGAGCAACAGCGCACGCCCCAAGGACTTAACCTTGCTGGTGTAATGCATCGCGCACCTCTTTCTATGTGCTAATGTAATACCAGAGAGCACATAAGCGTAACAATACGCAAGCTTCGGCGTGAGCCGAAACTCGTGCAATTCTATATGAAAAGAATTTATGTGTCAAGCAATATGCCTGTCAATTATTTATGAAAATTTCTTTTTTTACCGTTTGGTCTCTTACAAGGTTGTGTCAAAGTCCAAAATGCGCAGCGGATACTTTTTACCAAAAATAATCGTCCGTAAAAATGTAAATAAGACGTGTATTATCAACATTTATCAACAACGGCGTTCAAAGCAATACAAACTTAATAGATAAAAGGAATATTTTCAGGCTTGTGCGCCCACATACTGCTTCATTAAGCTCTCGAACTCCTCGCGTCCAAGGTGTTCCTTTTCTATTAATATCTTTGCCAGTTTTTCGATATATCCCAGCGATGCCGTCAAAATTTTGCGAGCTTTTTCGTAACAATCGTTAATGATATGGCGAACTTCCATATCAATGTCGTATGCGATTTGTTCTGAATAATTTCTATCTTCGCTTAAATCGCGCCCAAGAAAAACACTCTCTCGCTTTTTACCGAATGTTAGCGGCCCGAGTTTTTCGCTCATTCCAAACTGCGTAACCATTCGCCGCGCAATTTCGGTTGAGCGTTCCAAGTCGTTCGATGCCCCAGTGGTCATTTCCTTGAATATTAGCTCTTCTGCGACGCGTCCGCCGAGGAGTCCGGTTATCTCGTTTAACATTGCATCGCGCGACATCAAGAACCTGTCTTCATCGGGAAGCTGCAATGTGTAACCAAGTGCCATTCCACGCGGAAGAATGCTGATTTTATGGACAGGGTCGGCGTTTGGCAGGTGGAAAGCGACTACGGCATGTCCAAGTTCATGATAAGCGATGACTTCTTTTTCGTGCTCGGTAACTATCCGGCTCTTGCGCTCCGGTCCTGCGATGGTTTTGTCTATAGCCTCTTCGAAATCAGACATATCCGCCTTTTTTCTGCCAACACGAGCTGCGAGAAGAGCCGCTTCGTTGCATACATTGTATAAATCTGCGCCCGTGAAGCCCGGTGTACGCTTGGCGATTGTGTTAACGTCTATATTGCCTTCGACTAGTTTGTTACGTAAATGTATCTTTAGAATCTCGCGCCTTCCGTTCAAATCCGGACGATCAACTACTACACGTCGGTCGAATCTTCCTGGTCTCAAAAGCGCTGGATCGAGAATGTCAGGTCTGTTCGTCGCCGCAAGGAGGATAGTTCCGCTGTTCGGTTCAAACCCGTCTAGTTCCACAAGCAACTGGTTTAGTGTTTGTTCACGCTCATCATGACCTCCGCCTAGTCCCGCACCGCGTTGGCGTCCAACTGCATCTAACTCGTCTACGAATATTAAACATGGAGTTTGCTTTTTTGCCTGCTCGAACAAGTCGCGGACACGGCTTGCGCCTACGCCTACAAACATTTCAACGAAATCCGAGCCGCTAATATAGAAGAAGGGAACTCCCGCTTCGCCCGCTATAGCCTTTGCGAGAAGCGTCTTTCCACATCCTGGGGGGCCTACAAGCAACACGCCTTTAGGGATTTCGGCTCCGATTTCCTGGTATTTGCGTGGATTTTTAAGAAAATCTACTATTTCGTTTAGTTCTTCAATTGCTTCATCTACTCCAGCAACGTCCGCAAATGTAATCTTGCGGCCTTTGTCGTCCGCCACTTTTGCGCGGCTTTTTCCGAAAGTGAACGCCTGATTGCTGCCTGAACTCTGCATCTGACGCGTGAACATCAAATAGATGAAGATAATCGGAAATAGGAAGATCAAGATTAAAAAGAGCGTGCTCGGTGAAAACAGAGATGCCCAAGGACTCGCGCGCAAAATATTGATCTTTATTCCCTGCTCCTGCATTGCGGTCAACAGGTTTTCATAGTCGGGAGGCAGATTTGTTCTGAAATCGTGTCCCTTAGGCACCTTCGGATTTGAAGGCTGCGCTGACTCCGTGGGAAGATACTTGCCCGTGACAAGATTCTGATCGGGCTTCACCTCGACCTCGGCTATTTTGTTCTTGACGATCTGATTACCTTCAGCGTCAACTTCGCCCTTGACATCAGCGACGAGTTGGCTGTATGGAACTTCGACCACGGAATTTACCGTGAGGAAGTTGTATATCATCCACAAGACCATTATTAATACTGCAATAAAAAGCAGATTGCTTATGCGCGCACCACGCGACATCTACATTCACCCCGAGTAAAATACCCAGAACCGCGTGCCATCGTTTAAACTAGGGCAGCGAGATAAGATATTACCACGATTAAATGTGACGTGCTATAAAACGGTTCGTTCACATTCGTTTACCTTTACAAATAGAACAATCGTTTATGAGTTTACTTGTCAGGGTAATCGAGGGCGTGCAGGTGTATTCTAATAATGTATAATCAAAACGATGTTCAACCTAGGATTGGGCGAACTTGTTGCGATTTTCGTTGTCGCCTTAATATTTTGGGGACCAAACGCGCTTCCCGAAATCGGCAAAATACTCGGACGCACTGTTCGAATGGTGAAAGACCTTGCTGGTAGTTTTCGCGAAGAACTTGGTGGTTCAGTAAAAGAAATTGACGAGTTAAAAAGCACCGTTGACGATCTTAGAAACCCCGTGTCAGCGTTTACGCGAGCATTGGTGGGAACCACTTCTTATAAGACCGAGTCGTCATTTCGCAATCAGAAAAAAGACAATATATTTAACGATACCGAGCGATGCCTCGACAATTCGAGAAAAACAGCGCACCTTCCAGAGGATGAAGACGATTACTTATCTATGCACGTCGAAAAGGAGTATTCGAG
>CAZRQJ010000179.1:0-4337 GCA_964602075.1 uncultured Planctomycetia bacterium | reverse complement strand
GCAACGCTTTTCTTAAATCGAAAGGCGCATCGGCGCATGTCGGCAGCGAATTCAAAGCATGGACTGACAGATTGGTTGCGGCTGGCACTGAAATAGCAATTATGCGCTCAAACCTGCTCGAACGGATCAAGCCGCGATTCAGCCAGCATTACTCGGCTATCAGCCAAACACCGGACTATGTAGGGATTGAATATGTAAGCACAATCGACGAAACGCTTATTGACAAGTCGCGCGATTCAATTCGTTCTCTGTTTATTGATAAACTCAAGCAAAACGGCGATAAAGAAACCGAACTTGGATACACGACTGTTGGTCCGCATCGCGACGAACTTCTGTTTACGCTCGAAAACGACTCGCTTAGGCGTTTCGGAAGTCAAGGACAACAGCGAAGCGCGGTACTTGCTTTGAAGATATCACTTTGCGATGTCGCAAGAGAGCTTTCGGGCGAAGATCCTGTTTTATGCCTCGACGATGCCTTGAGTGAGCTTGACGATTCGAGAAAAAAACACCTTCTGAACACGCTAAAGGGACGCAGTCAAGTTTTTGTAACACTTTCAAGTAAAAAAGAGTTAAATCTTATATCGATTTTAGCGTCTTCTGTGTATGAAGTAAAAAGCGGTAAATTACACAAAATCTCGTGAGCGCGTGCAACATTATGCAGCTTTTCAACGTCTTATACTTGGTTAAGCGACAGCTTGACCTTGTGAAAGGCACCGGGGATACAGGCTGAAGGAGTGATTTCGGTGGCTGAACTATTAGAGTTGACCGATTGGGAAAAACTTCTATATGAGAAGCGATATTCAGTTGTTGTATTTACCAAGTCAGGCGATAACTCATTTTGGCTCGCTATGAAGCCAGAAATGGAGATTCTTGCCGAGAAGCTCTACGACACGGTAAATTTTGCGCATGTTGATTCCGCTCATGCGCCTGATTTCTTGAATATCTTGGAATGGAATCGTTACCCTGTTATGTGTTATTTCGTCGGCACAACGCTTGTAAAACTAGTTCGCGGATTCCGCGGCTATTATGGTCTGCGTCACGATCTTTACGACGCTTTCGGCACGTCGCTAACACTCGACCTGCAAAAAGTAGGCTGATTGACCGACGTTTCAGTGCTTACTGACAGATTGAAACCACAAGGTATTTACTGATTAAATCTGGTCGTGTAAACTTGCGGCATGGACCTAGAGAAAAACCGTGTTGTCGCTTGGATTATCGTTGCCGTTCTGCTCGTATTGTTTTTCTTGCAGGGCATTTGCGCAATTCTCAATACTGGGATGACGAGCGACGAGTATCTACACATCGCCGCGGGTGCGTCGTATTGGGCTTCGCGCGATTTCCGTATGAATACCGAGCATCCACCGCTTACGAAATCGCTCGCTGGTATGCCTTTAGCAATAATGAAGGCGAAGTCGCCAATTGATTCGCCTGCGTGGAAAGACAAAGATCAAGTAGCTTACGCGGACGAGTTCTGGAAAACAAACAAGGAGCGACAGCGTAACTTGTTGACCGCTGCGCGCATTCCAGCTTTGCTCTTTTCAACTTTGCTAGGCGTGTTCGTATTCCTGATGGGATGGGAGATTTATAACGTAAAAGCGGGTTTACTTGCCACCGCGTTGTTCGCTTTTGAACCCAACCTTATCGCGCACGCCGCTCTTGCGAACAGCGATGTGCCTATTGCGATGGCGGTTATTGCTACACTTTACTTCGCATTCAAATTCCTCAAAACACTTAAAACCGCTCATTTCGTCGGTCTACTTATATTCTTTGGCATCGCGATCGCAACGAAATACAGCGGACTTCTGCTATTTCCCGTGATTCTGCTTCTCTACTGGTATCTTCTTCGCAATTTCCCTGCACAGTTTCACCTTCCCCCGCACATTCTCGGAATAAAAGTCCCCTCTAAAGCTGGTTTCATTCGCGGATTTGTTTTTGTTTTCGCTGTCGCGTTCTGGTTTGCAATCGCAGGCGCGCTTGCGATAATGGCATCTTACTGTTTCAAAATGACAAAAATCAATGCGGAAAATTCGCCGCAGTATGAAACTCTCGCCCGCGAAACGATTCCAGATTTCATTCCCGCAAAAAACTCAATCATCGGAATATCCGAGAAACTGCCGCTGCCGAAAGAATACCTGATGGGTTTGTATCAGGTTTATATGCACAACAAGGTCGGACATCCTGCTTACCTTATGGGAGAATTCAGAGAAAAAGGCTGGTGGTACTACTTTCCCGCTGTGTTTATCTACAAGGTCCCGCTTGGCATTCTCTCTCTCCTGTTGCTTTCGCTGGTACTGATGAACCGTAAAGACCGAGAAGTATGGATAGAAGAATCACTTCTGGTAATACCGATTCTGGCTTATGTGATACCCGCGTTTTTCAGCCACATCAACATCGGATTTCGTCATCTTTTCTATATCTATCCGCTTATCTTGATATACGCATCGGGTGTTATGTCATTGACGTTCAAGGTTAAGAAATTCGACCCCGACGAGTTCAGAATCGGAGGCAAACAAAAAGCGCCGCAATCAGGCAACATTAAACTGCTTGCGTTGCATTCAATCGTTGGCGCATTATTTTTATACGTTGTCGCTTCTAACTTAATGAGCGCGCCGAACCATTTAAGTTATGCTAACGAATTATCGGGTGACTCGCAGCATAAAGCGTATCTGATGAGCGACTCAAACCTTGACTGGGGACAGGGATTGCCTGCCCTAAAGCGATTTATGGACAAACAGGGAATCGAGAGCGTCAATCTCTACTACCACATGGTGGACGATCCTGCGGTGTACGGTATCGAATGCAACCGCGAAGATCCTTCCAAACTAGATGTTGCGAGTTTCGCGCCCGGCGAAGTGACCGCTGTAAGCATCTGGACGCCTGCGGGATACGGACTGACTTACGATCTATTCAAAGACCGGGCGAAAGTTGTGGAACATCAGAAACGTTACAACGAGTTCATTAAAAATAAACCCGATGTAGTCATTGGCGGTTGCATCTGGATTTTCGACGAAGAATGATAAACCCATAAAAATATGGACAATAAGAACACAATTTTTGCACTGAAACAGATTACGGATTCGGAAGCTGCGATTCGCGCGGCGACAGGTAAACGTACTGACTGTTCGTACGGCGCGTTGATTACAAGTCTCAAATTCCCGTGGTACAAGCAGTCTAACGCGCTCGTGAACTATAACCCGTCTGCCGACGACGATACGGAACGGATTGTGGCAGAAACTGAAGAAGCAGTCAGAGAAGCTGGCGGCGATAAACTATCGCTTGCTTGGTGTCCCGAACTCGTTAGTGCGAAAACACGCGCACGTATAGAAGAGGAAACATTTCTGCTCGATTTTGAAACCGGTAAAAAGACGATATTCGCGTGGGTAAGGAGCACGAAGCCGCCGAAGTCGCCCGCAATCGAGATCGTGCAAGCAGCCCCTGACTGGGATTTTGGATTCTACGGCGTACTGTTCGACGATAACGTTGAAATCGACTCGAAACCGGCAAATTCCAGTGAAACCGGCAAATCGGCGTTGATTCACCGTGAAAGGCTTGCGAAACTTGCGGGATACACGCAGTTTTTCGCTTATGCAAACGACAAACCTGCGGGTCGCATAGCACTTTGCAACGGTTTGGCGGACGGAAGCGGTGTGTACGGTAGGATAAAAAGCCTGTATGTCGCGCCAGAAGCGCGCCGTCGGGGCATTGGGGCAGCGCTTTTAGACCGCGCCATCGCGCATGCGCGCGATGCCGGCTGCCTCATCGTCGGACTCATGACCGAGCATGACAACCCCGCCCGATACCTGTACAAAGAAATGGGCTTCACCGAAATTGGCGAGTATTGGGTCGGGGAGAGAAAGATAGGTAAATGACGGAATACGATCCCGAAATACATCATCGCCGTTCGATAAGGCTCAACGAATACGATTATTCGTCGGAAGGCGCGTATTTCATAACCGTTTGCACACAGAATCGGGTATTTCTGTTTGGAAACGTTGACGATACGGGAATGCGGTTGAACGACGCGGGTCGGATGGTTGAATATTGGTGGTTGGAATTGGCGAACAAATTTCCGAATGTCATTCCGGACACGCATGTCGTTATGTCGAATCATTTCCATGGAATCGTGATAATCAACGCATCTGTAGGGGCAGACCTATGTGTCTGCCCTCCTGGATCCGGAAATGTAAACACGGGCAAACAAATATCGCAAATGGGCGAACACACAGGTTCGCCCCTACATGACGCCCCAATATCGTTGTCGCGCATTATCCAATGGTTTAAAACGATGACGACAAATGCATACATTCATGGCGTTCGTAATCGTGGATGGAAACCAT
>CAZRQJ010000178.1:0-4350 GCA_964602075.1 uncultured Planctomycetia bacterium | reverse complement strand
AGTTAAATACGTCGGACCGGATAGCACTGCCTTAGCAAACATTCGCCTAGCGACCACCGAACGAGTAACCGACAAAAGTGGAGATTCACAGGAAGTAACTACATGGCATTCGATAGTTGCTTGGCGTCGACAAGCGGAAATAGCACGCGATTACTTAAGAAAAGGTAGCCAAGTCTACATTGAAGGTAAGATTACAACCCGTTCGTGGACGGACGCAAATAATACTAAGCATTATCGAACTGAAATACTCTGCGATAGGTTTCTTCTTCTCGGCAGACGTGACGATAATTCAATCTCGGTTGATGATGTTCGTAAGTCCACACAGAAAGACAAGTCCGGAAACATATCGCAAGAAAGTGAAGACGTAGAAGACTTTGGCCCAGACATAGAGGATTATGGCGGAAGTCCCTTGAACCCGCTAGGATAAGTAAATCGCTTTAATAAACAGCGTTCTGAAACGCGAAGAGTGCTACGATAACCGCTTTACTCAAAAAAGAAGAAGAAGGACTAAATGATCAGAACATTGTTCGCAAACACACATCGCATAATAATAAGCTAGATGCGCTTGATTTCTCAAAACCGCTTCGTATGACACTGTTAAAGCTAGCTGTTCCAGTCGTTATTTCTAACTCGCTAACTACGCTTGTCAGTCACGTCGATTTTTTTATGATTCAGAATATCGGCAAAGAGGCACAAGCCGGCTTTGCGATGAGTCGTGCTGGTGTTTTTATCATTAACAGTATCTTTATGGGGGCCAGTGTCGGCGCAGCAGCCTATGTATCTCGGTCATTAGGTGCCGGTAACGACGAAAAAGCCCGATTATACGCAGCGCAGGCGGTGATGTTATGTTTATATCTATCGCTGCCAATTACATTGCTTGGTTTCGCTATAGGCCCCAGGATTTTTAACATGCTTGGTGCACAAGGCGTGGATGCCGATTATGGATGGGACTATTTGTCGATCATTTTTCTAGCGATTTCAGTTTTCGGTATGAGGTTTGTTACAAACTCTGTTTTCAATGCACTCGGACAAACTCAACTACCGATGTATTTGAATGTGGTGTTCAATATTTCCAATTTTCTTGGCAATCTGCTTTTCATACCTCGATACGGCGTCATGGGTTCTGCTTTCAGTACAGTTATTACCTGCTTCTTAGTTCAGGTGGCTGCGGTTTGGGTTTTACATCAGCGGCAATGGGCTTCGTTTACAATGTCAAGCTTCAAAGGCGCGGAGCAAGCAATAAGAAGCATGCTGAAACTCGGGCTGCCAATGATGATGCAAGTCGTATCGCGTCAGGGTGCTATGATGGTTATGTTTAAGATAATATATCTAACACCCAATGCCACTGTAGGTGCTGCAACAATTGGACTGGGTATTGTTGCTGAGTCGATCAGTTTTATGCCAGGCTTAGCTATTATGGTTGCTACTTCAACAATCGTAGGGCAAGCGCTTGGAGCGCAACGGAAAGATAAAGCTCTTGTCGTTTGGTACGAAGCAATGTTGTTTACTACCATAGTAATGACTACGTTGGGTGCTCTGTTTTTCATATTTGCCAAGCCAATTGTCGATTTCTTTTCCAACGATCCTGCCGTGATCGCCGAAGGCGCACGTTATTTGCGAATTAACGCAATTGCGCAACCACTAATGGCGATAACTTTTGCGAGCGTTGGTTGTTTGCGCGGGGCAGGGGACACAACCTATCCTTTCTTGAACACAGTTATCGCTCTGTATCTGGTTCGAATTCCACTTGCATATATGTTCGCAATAACCCTCGACTATGGATTACCTGGGATTTGGTGGGCAATGATTATCTCGAATCTAGCCGAAACAGTGTTTATCGTGATAAGGGTGGCGCGGAAAAAATGGCTTTCTATCGAGTTAAAATTCTAGCTGTTTTCGTTAATGTGTGCGCAATAGTCTAAGATACCATTGGCAATACCTAGGGCAATTCGATTTCGATAATCTAGGTCGCGTAAGCTCGCTTCTTCCTCTTGATTTGTCAGAAATCCACATTCAACAAGCGCTGCTGGTACAACCGTCTCTCGCAAAACATAGAAATTTGCCGTTCTTACTCCTTTGTTGACTGCTCCAGTCGATAGGGCAATCCCGCTCTGAATGTATGTTGCAAGTTTCTTTCCTTCGATACTTCCAGAATAATGAAATGTCATCACGCCTTTAATGTCAGGCGATTCAATGGAATTGTTGTGAATAGAAACAAAGAACATTGGCAACAATGCGTTTGCTAAATCTGCGCGCTCGCTAAGTGAGATAAAATAGTCACCATCCCGCGTCATTATTACCTTTTGTCCTTTGTCTTCGAGAATATCCCTAACTCGCCGTGCTATATCAAGGTTTAGCGCTTTTTCGGTTGTATCGCTGAATGGTGACAAAGCACCCGGATCGCTTCCGCCGTGCCCAGCGTCGATAGCAATCGCATATTTGCCGGGTTTCTTATCAATAAATTGAACGTAATAACTATCCTTTTCTATTGACGGTATGATTCGATACCCGACTTTACTAGTGAGATCTACAACTACCCTAACAATGTAGGGAGCGGGAGGTTCACTGAATTGGCCAATTCTTACCGCAGACACATGCCCATAATTAATGTCTATTCTCTTTGATGCATCTGGATATATGCAATCTAGGAAATCCAACACTAACCTGCTTGGATTGGACAATTCCATAACTTTGACATCAGTTGGCTTCGCGAAACGTATCTTTAGACGTATTTCGCTTGAGCTAGTTGGTTCAAAATCTACAAGCTGAAAGTGATTTCGAAAGTTAACTCGTATAATTCCTTTGGTAGGATCAGTATAAACTCGAAATCCAGTCGTTTCATTCTGCTTAATTTCTATTTTTGTGCTATTGGTAAGTGCATTGTATGATACAGACACGCTCTCGCAGGAAGGGTTACTAAAATGTAGTAATTCATCTTTATCCACAAACGAATTTTGTATTGTGAGTTCGATTGTTTTTTCAGAGAAACTTTGATCGCTAACGACGTTGACCGGCAAGATAGAACTGATTACTAGGTCTCGCGTGTCGTCTTTATACGTAAATCTGGATAGTTTGCCGACCACCTGCCACGCACGGTAATTTGGATGCCAAATCGGTTTGTATCCAAGCTCATTCCATAAAGATGAATCAAGGTACCATTTGTCATCGATTTCAAGCAGAAGATCGCTTGAGATGTTCATTTCGTTAAGTGATGCGTTTCGAGATTTTACGCTTATCTCTATTTTTGAATTTGAGATTTCCGCTGATATCAGCTTACCTGAAGAATCGAAGGATAACCGACCATCGAGCGCTCGAATCACATCCAAGCTCATAAACACGCGCGCTCCTGAAACAATAACTGGTTTAACCTGCACAGGATGTGGTGTCGTACCTACATAAACTACCCAAGGAGTTATATCTGTCGCACTACCACTTTGAGATTCTTGAGCCTGCGCTGATTCAGCTGTCAAACAAAAAAATACAAACAGTGAAACAATAGTAGTAACAAAAGGTACTTGGGCGTTTGAAACCGTGAGCTTCGTTATTCTAAACATCTATCTCCGAACCAGAGTTGATATCATTGGTGTATATGCGCTTCATTATCGATTTTGCGATCGAATCTGCTGCGTTGCGATCAAACTCGCGAATTCTTGCACGTAACTCTGGATTGGTGCATGCATTTAGTAATTCAAGAAAATCGGTAAGAAATATTTCCTTGTCAAAGTCGCATTCGAGATGCATATCGCATACTCTTGATTCAACAAGCGCAATCACATTTTTTACTTGCTGTTTGTCAGCATGGTGAATGAATGGAAAAAAGATCGCAGGAATACCGAAATGCACCGCCTCGGCGACCGCACTTGCTCCCGAACGAGAGATTAACAAGTCAGCAATGGAAAGTACTTCGGGCATCTCATCGAAATATTCGACAGGTGAATACGGAAATTCGAAGCTCTTTGCTAAAGCACATGCTATCTTGATGTCATCTGAACCGACCTGATGAATCACTTGAATATTCTCTTTCAAGTTATCTTCTGAATTTACAACTTCGAGAAGAGTTCCAAATACTAACTTGTTTATAAATTTAGACCCCAAACTCCCGCCAGTTACCAGTACTGTTTTGCGCCTGTTCTCCATACTATACTTTTCCAAAATCTCATTCCTGCACAAGCCGCCTGAATACGCCCTTACCGGAATTCCGATAATCTCCTTTTTTGCATTCCCTAGTGCGATAGCACACTCATTCGTTGAACAAAATGTCATTGTGGCTTTATGAGCTATGCGCCGAGTAACTAGTCCTGGTGTAGCATTAGGCTCAATCTGAAAAAGAGGGATTCTTAACCTCAAAGC
>CAZRQJ010000177.1:801-4356 GCA_964602075.1 uncultured Planctomycetia bacterium | reverse complement strand
AGACACTACTATGTTTTCAGCTTAAAAGTGTCCAACTCAAAGGGTGCAGTTCAAGTCAATGACTGATAGTGAGAAACCTCAAAATAAAAAGATGAGCATGATTGAAGTTGAATTGTCTCAAGAAATCATTGAACTAGCAACCGAGCTTGCTGTAAAAAAAATGAGAGCGGAGAGGGAGTTTCGTGAATTTATTGCAGATCCGATTAAAGCCCGTGCTTTCAAAGAATATATCAGAATGACTGAATTACGTCTTTATAAGGACAACTCATCCCAAGCTAAATGTGAGGATTTTCCTGTAACGAGTCCTGCAAAAGACAAAACTATCACGGAGGTGGAATGATGATGCGTTTATTACTAGTTTTAATTTCGCTGGTATTTGCATTTGGAACTTGTATTAATAGAGCTTCTGCAGGCACAATAGAATATGAATATTCCAAGTTCTGGGCGCACTCTGGAGTAATCAGTTTCTACGCCTATGGTGAAAGTGCAGACCTAAGCGATGTTTACGATTTTTTTGAGATGCTTCAATTAAACAATAATGAGCTTAAGAATCCTATGAAAAAAATGCGTAACCCTGAAAACATAGGATACTGGGCGTCAACATGGGATTACACGAATCCACTGGATGAATTACGCAGAATGTATTGTACGGATTACACGGCAGCCATAGCGCTGCTGGAGGTGTTGTGTTTTGACGACGCTTACAACCTCATACATTCAGACAAGGAGTTGAAATCGAAGTATACGGATTTGTTCGAGGAGTATTCAAGCGCCTGTCTTGGATTGCTTAGCAAGGATATTCCTATGGTTTACGATCCCTCCCTTGAACCGCTGCCAGAAAACGCATCGCAAGAAGACAAGGACAGATACCTTGGTTGGATGGAACATTTGAAGTTACATCCCTGCATGTTTCTTAACAGAAGTTACAATTTGGTCCAGTATCGTTTACTGACTTTGTTAACTATTACTGAATCATGAATCGATAGTACAACCATATTCTTAGTGACCTTGATTCAAGTCAATATCAAACTCTCACGCGTTTGTCGAACGGACGCTCGACTTCGAAACCTCCAGCTTCGCCTACACCAGCTTTGCGCTTTGCACGCTCGATAAAACGTTTCATCGTTGGTCCGGTCGCAATTGCCTCATAGCCGTAACGCTCGCGTATCGAATCCACCGCACCATGCCACGCGCTATCGCGCGCAACTTCATACAGCGCGCCGTCGTTGCCGCAGTTACTATCGAAGCGATCCAAAAATGACAGCTTTGGAAGTTCTGGCATTACCGGAGCAAACAGTTCGAGCTGTCCGTTGTCGAGATGCACATCCGAAAGCCTTATTCCCACTAGACGCACGGCAGCATGACGTTTGTTCAACTGTCCGAGTAGTGAAAGCGCAAACGGCCAGATTACACGGTCAACATTAGTTAGTGGAATCGCGGTCTGCGCCGTGTGCGTGTCGAAGTCGGCATACCTTAATTTAACCGCCACCTCGCGGCATTTGAGTCCAAGCTTGCGCAGTCTGAATCCCGCACGTTCCAAAAGCCCGCGTAAAATCTCGGCAACTTTCGCCATATCGTTTACATCGGCACGAAACGTAGATTCATGCCCGATGCTCACAGGAATACGGCTGTCTTGATAGATGGCAACCTCGCGCCCGTTCGCGTTCTCCCACAGATAAAGCCCCCATCGCCCGAAGCGCGTGTAGAGTTGGCTGCGCTGCATTTTGGCGAGATGACCGAGTGTGCGTATACCTTGCCGTTCGAGCGCTACCGTCGTTTTGGGACCGATTCCCGGCATTTTCGATACGTGCATAGGCGCGAGGAAATCCGCCTCGCCGCCTTCGGACACAATATATAACCCGTCAGGTTTGGCGATTTTACTTGCCACCTTAGCAATCAAGCGATTTCTGCCGCCCCCCACGGTCATCGGTAGTCCGGTTCGAACGTACACTTCGCGCCTTATGAAGTGTCCGAGTTCATACATGCTGCGCCAGATATGTTCAGTGCCGCTGACATCGCAATAGAACTCGTCAATACTAGCCGCTTTCACGCTCGGCAGGCACTCTTCAAGAATAGCGCGTACTCGGTCGCTGTGTTCCGAATAGCTGTGCCCGCGCCCATACACAAATTCGCCGTGCGGACACAACTGCGACGCCTGCCACAGCGACATGCCGCTTTTGACGCCATATTCGCGAGCCTCGTAACTGCATGCCGCCACTATGCCGCGAGCGTTTTTCGGACCGCCGACTAAGACAGGCTTACCGATGAGCGATTTATCGTACAACCTCTCGACGCTTACAAAAAATGTATCCATATCGCAACAAAACACTCGCCTTCCGTTTCTATTTAGCCAAGCAACATCGTGCCTTCGAGCGTCAAGTGTTGATTCGTCAGCGCTTTCGCTTGACTTATAAACGACATTCCTAATGTCAAACTCCTGAAAAGATGCCATTTAAATCACCGCCGTTTCACTAGTAAACACGCGTATAGTATACTATACAAAAATATAGCATGTCAAGCGTAAACGGAAATTGGCATAAATTTATTCGTCCGAGATTGACGAATTAGTTGAAAATGGATAAACAAGAGTTGAAACTATGCAGCTACTAAACACTGACGCCGTAACTACAAAATAAATGCAACCTATTGGCGAATGTTGGATAAGTTGATATGTGCGTAGGTTTGAGTTTTACGGCTCACAAAAATACTCTCGCTAGGACGGATAAAGTTTGATCGTTGAGATATCGAATCTTCATCCGTTCAGTTCGTTCAATTTTCCGATGACTTCATCGACGTTTTCCTTCGGACTAACTTTGCGCCAAATGTGGGCAATGGTTCCTTCGGGGGAAACAAGAAAGGTTGTGCGCTCGATTCCATAGTATTCTTTACCGAACATGCTCTTCTTTTTCCACACTCCGAGCGATTCTGCTAGTTCGTGGTTCTCGTCTGAAAGAAGCGGGAAGTTCAAGTCGTAGCCTTCAGTGAATTTTTTATGGCTTTCAACATCATCCGCGCTTACGCCTAACACTTCAGCACCGAGCGCTCTGATTCCGTTCAATTCGTCGCGGAACGTGCAGGCTTGCGTTGTACAGCCGGGCGTGTTGTCTTTTGGATAGAAGTAAAGGACAAGCCATTTGCCCTTGAAGTCGCCAAGCGAAATGTACTTGCCGCCGCCGGACATAAGCGTAAAATCGGGTACCTTATCGCCGATATTAACAGTCATACATACCTCCAACGAATCAAATAGTCGTTCACTTATACCACGCGTTCTAATCAGTTTATGTACATTAATGTTGACTGAAAATGATTCACTAACGCTGCACGGTAGATAACTACGGGTCACCTAAGATTTGTGTATCACAGATATAACCCCGAAGCTTAACGCTCGCTTTTACGGCAATAGGCAGCATTTCTAGATTTTATAAAGTGCACGCTGTCGTCTCTTTGATAGAATGAGTTTGCTGATTAACATTGTGATATTTTCAAAATAAACAAAACCGCTTTCATTGTTGTGTGCAATGTAAAGAAACATTGCAAAACGTCGGTATAATAAGC
>CAZRQJ010000177.1:0-791 GCA_964602075.1 uncultured Planctomycetia bacterium | reverse complement strand
GTTTATACGCGATTTGAGAACAAAGATTTTTCATTGAAATCTACTCCCTGTTGAGGTGTTTCATATGTCGCAAGGCATTTTCGTGCATGCAGCATGGATAATCTATCTGGTTGCGGTGCTTCTTTATTCGCTCAATACAGTCTTTATTAAAGATGAAAAGGCACAGAAGGTTGTTGGCTTTCTTGCTTATATCGCTTTGCTTCTCGGTTTTTCGAGCCACACAGTCTTTCAAGTATGGCGTACGATTGACTATTATCATCAATACCACACATTCAGCATCGCATCGGCAAGCTTATTCGAAGCGTTGAACTTTTTCTCGTGGTGGGTTGCCTTAATTTACATTATTACAGAACCGGCGATAAAGACGCGCCACTTCGGAGCATTCGTCGTAGCCATTCCGATGATTTTTATCGCATATTCAATGTTGGATTCGGGAATAGTGGAAGGGCTGCACTCTCCTCGCCAACTTGTTGCTGCGCTAAAAAGCCCATGGCTCAACATACATGTAACATCGATGTTCATAAGCTACGCTGCGTTTATGCTAAGTACAGCATTTGCATCTTACTTCCTAATGAAGTACAAATTCGGTGTTTGCATTAAAGCTATCGACTCGAAGTTTAGCTTAGACGACATAGACGCTCTCGTTTACCGCTTCATTGTTTACGGTTATCCATTTCTTGTTTTCGGTATTCTAACCGGTTCAATCTGGGCTGATACAGCTTGGGGTGTTTATTGGGCATGGGATCCCAAAGAAACGTGGTCACTGATTACGCTGATCATCTATACAGCTT
>CAZRQJ010000176.1:0-4359 GCA_964602075.1 uncultured Planctomycetia bacterium | reverse complement strand
TCCGGGATCAGGCGCAGAAGTCACTTGGGACGATCTCTATTTCGGAGCAGGCACACCGCCCGCAGAAGCCCCGCCGGTATGGGGTCAAACTTATTACTATCGCGTAACGAACATTAACGATACAAGCGATGAATCGGACGTCAGTAACGAGTTGAACATTACTATTGGTTCCGATCTAGCCATAACAGGTTTCAATCCCGGATCTGCGAGTATTCTCGACACGGTCGCGATTCAAGGCGACGGTTTTGGTTCAACGCAGAAAGCCGGCGACAAGGTTCAGTTTCGCGATACAGCTACCACATGGTTGGACGCATCGATTAATTCCTGGTCTGATACGGAAATCAGCGTTGTAGTTCCAACGGGCGCGATCACGGGACACGTTAAGGTAACGATTGAAAACTCGCAAAGCGCAGAATCGACAGCCGATTTTACAGTTATTGCGCCCGCGATTACGAGTGTTGATTGCGGTGGTGATAATCAAGGGCAGGTTGGCGAAACCGTTACCATCACAGGAACAAACTTCGAAAGCAATAGGACCAATGCTAACGGCAAGGTCTTTTTTGGCGGCGTCGAATGCGCATCCGGCGATTACGTAAGTTGGAGCGACACATCAATCCAAGCGAAAGTGCCGGCAAACGCTCCGAGCGATGGAGATATCAAGGTGAAAACCGGCAACAACGAAAGCAGTGTGATACGGTTCGACGTACTGCCTAAGATTTCGAGTTTGTCGGTGTCGCAAGGCGTAATTGGATCGTCAGTTACTATCACAGGCACGACTTTTGGTTCGACAAAGGGTAACAGCACTGTTAAATTCGGCTCGACGACTGCGACGACAACAGCTTGGGGCGCATCATCGATAACTGCAACCGTTCCAGCAGGCATCAGCGGACAAGTTGCCGTTAAAGTCACGGTGTTGGCAAATGTTGACGGAGCACCGGGTGAAGAATCGCTCGAAAGCAACACTCTTAACTACAACGTTAAACCGACGCTCACATCGCTTGACGCTAACCGCAAGACGGTGCAACAGACGTTGACGTTTACAGGAGACGGATTCGGCGGGGTGCGCGGCACAAGCACGGTCACTTTCGACTGTGGCTCTGCGGACGATGTGATTGTGGGCGGTTCGGACTACACGAACTGGACTCAAACGAGCATCACTGTGAACATACCCGATAACGCCAAGACGGGTAACGTGTTTATAACGGTCGCGGGTGTAAACAGCGACAACAAAGCAATTACAATCGTACTTCCTCCGCCTGACTTGGGTGGCGGCGAGCAGATTTAAGGTGATAATTTATGAATAATATCGTTAAGCCGTTCACGCGGCATTATTTGGTTGCGATCGCGCTCATTGCAATTGTGTCCATAATCCTATTCGCCGTATCATGCGCGAGCGGCGCACGTCAATCGACGACTACGACGAGCGGCACACGGCACGCCTCGCTAGCGCCACCCACACTGTCAGGTGCGCATATCGAATCTAGTCTCCGCAGTGTTTCGGGATTGCCTCGCGGAATCCGCGTGAATTGGCCGCGCGTAAACGATCCGCTCGCGATCGGTTATTATCTATATCGGGATACAAAGCCTATCGTAGGTGCGCCGAGCGCGAACACTCCCCTTCGCGTGAACGGCGGCACGATGATAGCTCAATCGCCGGACGATCCGATCTATTTCGATGATACTCTTTTCCCAGGCGGTAATCCGATTGTTGGTCAAATCTATTATTACCGATTAACTGTTGTGAACGACACGAACGATGAGAGCGATTTCAGCAATGAAATCAACTTTACGGTAACAGGTCATTCCGTAACAAGTTTTGCGCCACCGCTCGGCGAATACGGCGATTTGGTCACGGTTATGGGTGCGCGTTTCTATGATTACAATCCTGCAATAGACTTCGTTCACTTCGCTGCGGACGGCGGATCAGTTAACGCTCCAATTCTTGACTGGGACGGAGATGCAGGCGTGATTACGGTCGAAGTTCCTGAATTTGCAATAACGGGTCAGATTCGCGTAATTATCGACGGGCTCGCCGCTCTTTCTCAAGACGACTTCTTTGTTATGAGCCCGTACATTCTCGATATTGACAAGGATCATGCCCGCGAAGGCGATGTTGTAACAATCACGGGCGCTAATCTCGGCACACTTCAGGGCGACGGAGTTGTTACATTCGACGGGCAGGAAGCATCCCCGAACATAGTTTGGGCTAACAACGCATTGGCTGTAACTGTTCCGCTCATTGATTCAACCCGCACAACGACGGCTATCACTGTTAGCAAAGCCGGACGTGAACTCGGTACATTCAATCTTGGACTTGAACCGACAATTACCTCGCCGTCGATTTCGCTTACACTAAGCGAGACAGCAAGAATCGAGGGCCGCCACTTCGGCGATACCGGTATGCTTAGAGTGAACGGCGCGGAAGTTACTTTCATCGGCTGGACGCACAACGCAGTAACAGCCATTATCGACGACAAGTGGACGAACGGCGATTTAGTTGTCAGCACGACTTGGGACAGTAATCCGATACCGTTCACGTTCGATTCGCCGCTTTTCGCCGCTTTTCCGTCTGGATTTGCAGGTACGCTCATCGTATCGGGCGGTTCGACCGAACTGGTTGCCGATACTAACGCCAACACCGATAGCATCGAGTTTCTTATTGACGGCGTCTCGTATTACACCGACGACACGAGATCAAACGGCTTCAAGTGCACGATTAACGCTGACGATTTCACGAACGAACGACACGTGGTCGAAATGCGCGCTAAGCGGCGCGGGCGATCCGCGACCAGCGGCGACGAACATTTCTTCACACGCGTATTTGACGGCGATTACAACGGCGACAACGTCGTCGACGCGCTTGATTTCGACCGCCTAAGCGCGTACATTATTCAAGCGATTATCGACGGCAATTCGTCTGCTGTTCTTTACCCGACGCTCGACGGCAACCGCGACGGATCTATAGACGAAATGGACATCGCTATCGTGGGTTATAAATTCGGCGATGTAAGAGGCGGGTAAGCGCTTTGGAGTGTGTGCGGCTTGCCGTCGCTTTGGGATTCACAGGCTTGCCTGTGATTTGTTTACATTTCCGAAGCAAGCTTCGGATTTAAAAGCTGTAGTAAGCTACAGCACTCCACAGGGGAGTACCCCCTTTACGAATAATTCTTCACCGTGAACGGCACGTCTAGCTGTGGCGAGTCTATCCATTCCTTAGTTTCCGGATTCCACACGCCGACGCCGACATAGAACGTCTGATAGAACTGAACGGGCTTCGCACTGGTCTATCTCTGCAGCGGACACGCTATCCAGCCAGTGTCGTTGTCGTTTGATCAGTCTTATTCTGTCGCCTGCTTGCTTTGTGCATCAGCTTTTTTAGACATTCTCCGCCTGTTTGTAAAGTTCAATAATGCGTCAAGCAAACCCGTATTTTTCAAGAATCTCCTCGGCAAGCCTATCAGCCATCAGCGACGACGCCAGCTTTTCGGCAATTGCGTCCGCCAGTTTATCGAGCTCCTCCGGTGAAAGTCTGTCTAGCACTTCAAATTCACTCGATATTTTTTCCTTTTTGACCTTGCCCACTTTCGCAGAGCTTTTATCATTAAGAACAATCGGTTCGGTTTTTGTTCTATCGCCAGCTGTTTCTTTTTTCTTCTTAGGCAACTTCACGCTCCTTTTTCATCCGTCTTATGTAGTTTCTTAGTCTTACAGTGATTCGAGCGAACTCGCAGTTCCACTCCGAAGGTATGAAAATATCTCCCGATTCGACGAAGTTGACAGCCGGACAACCTCCGCCGCATTCGTCCCGTATCTCGCAGTCCATTCACTTTTTCCGCCGTTTCACCATATCCGAACACAGCAAAGCCCGATTGTTCATGTTGAAAAATCCAGTGTGTACATTACCTAAAGGCATAAATCCCTTCAAGTTGCGAACGCCTTGAATCTTAGCGCATCCCTGAAGATCGCCGTCCGCTGTCACGCTCAACCTGCCTTTACCCGCCCCGCATCCCCATTTGTCTTTCAGATTTCCTTCCTTCTCGATATCCGCTTCGAACAGCGTCATCCTGAACGGCTCTTTGCGCTTCTTTTTCTCCAGATAAACTCTGGCAACGGCATGTAGAGCGTTTTTGTATTCTTTCAACTGATTTGATTTCCATTCGACGCCCGTTACCGGACCGATAATGAACTGGTTTATGCCCTTTGAATAAAGAAACATCACATCGTCCGGCATTCGCTCCGCGGTCCCCGGCGCTATCGTGAGTCTTACTCCCAGCTACGGCTGATAGGATTTGAACCACTTCAACCTTTCGACAAGCATGTCGAACGTCGGAGTTCCATCGACGAGCGTCCTATACCTGT
>CAZRQJ010000175.1:0-4377 GCA_964602075.1 uncultured Planctomycetia bacterium | reverse complement strand
TGGATGATTTTTAGGCGATACTTGCGTATCGCGAGCCGAAAATCGGTTGCCCGATTTACTCCGAGCGATTAAATTGTAATTAAGGTTAAATCGATGTTAATCGGCTTTCCTAAACGGAGTAAACCGCGCAAGCGGTTTTATGCTTCGGGCAGGCAACTGCCCGGTATGATAACCCAGAGGATTTTGTGGATTTTGCGACGACTCCGGCAAATAGGCGAAGCAAACTTGTATAAACTATCCAAAATATCCGGGCCTGTGGTCTTTGATACAGCTACTTGCACGGGAAAATTTCAATCTCTGATTTTGGTTACCGAAGCGTACGATGAATTCCTCCTGCCCTTTCTCGACAATTGTAAAAACGGGTTTACCGCTTTTTGCTACGTTGATTAGGCATATGATTCTTCCATTTATACTTGGGAAGCTAATATTAATCTTATTCAAAAGAAATTCCGGACTCACGATTGTTTTCAAAATATCCCTTAATTTCAATTCGTATCCACAATAGTTCGCTTATCTAAAGACAATTGACTATAGTCATCGTCTAATCCGTAAATTCCCTTGGACTGTCCTTCACCCCGATGATGAGATTACTGCCCTCCGTGTTTAAAAACGCAGCAATGCTATCAACGATTTTCTGCTCTATATATTTCATCGATTTCTTTTGCTGTATGCAGTACCACGCGGTCTGCTTGAATTCAAGATTATCTCCTTCCGGCGATTCTATGAGTTTTAATAATCTCGATTCTTCACTTTCAGACTCGTCACCGTTTGGCGTCAGCAATTCCCTGTCAAGAGGCATGAAATCAAGGGCCATGGATCGATGAACTCTCCCTTTTCGTCAATCCTCAATGGAAATGCGTAAATCTCACTACTTCCCAACGCAAAAATTGCTGAAAATCGAATTGAATACATCGGAGAGAACGTCGCTGCCTGTGATGCGGGCGAGGTATTTCATTGCATCTGCGATGTCGATAACCACGATGTCTGTGGGGACGCCTGCGCGCAGAGATTGCGAAGCGTTGCGCAGCGCGGCGAGAGCGTCGTCAACGAGTTTACGATGGCGGTCGGTTAATAGCACGCGGTCGCTCGTATCGTCCACGGCAAGAGTTTCAACAAGCCAGCGCCGCAGTTCGCCTACGCCCTGTTTCGTCTTTGCGCTCGTAAGAAACGCTGGGTATTCGGTTTGTTTTGAAAACGTATCAGTCAAGGCTGTCAGCTTGTCGTCTCCAATCTTATCTACCTTGTTGAACACATACACAAGGCGTTGATGCGTGGCTGTTACTTGTGATGGCGCGCCGAGAAGCCCTGCGGTTTTGTCATCGCTTGCTGAAACGTCGTTAATGTGAACAACTACGTCCGCTTCGGAAATTTTTTCTTCCGTGAGCGCGATGCCGGCGGATTCGACACGATCGTTCGATTCGCGCAAACCCGCCGTGTCAACAAGCGTAATCGTAAGCCTGTCCCAACCGAGCGTGAGTTCGAGGTAGTCACGTGTCGTACCCGGCGCATAGTCTGTGATCGCACGGTCGAAGCCGCTCAACGCGTTGAACAAACTCGATTTGCCCACGTTCGGCGCACCAACAAGCACTACTCTTATTCCTTCGCGAAGCGATTTGCCGCGATCGTGAAATGCTAGCAATTCTTCAATTTCATTTTCGATTGATGCAAGCGATTCTCGCAGAGCCTCATTTTCTGCGTTTTCGGATAATGGGGCGAGCGCCGCCGCACGATTACCCTCTGGACTCGGTACATGATCAAAGCTCGCATCGCTAGTGTCTCCGGGATAATCGAAAAGAACCTCTAGCCTGGCACGCACTGCAACGAGTCTTTCATACCAGCGCTCGACGGACTGACGCAGTTCGCCTTTAAGCATGTTGCGCGCGAGTTCAAGCTGACTGCGGTTTTTTGCGCCAATCAGCTCTTGCACCGCCTCCGCCTGCGTCAAATCAAGCCTGCCGTTGAGAAACGCACGTGCGGTGAATTCGCCCGGCAGGGCGTCGCGCGCTCCCGCAACGACGCATGCGTCAATAAGCTCACGAGCGAGAAGCGGATTGCCATGAATCGAAAGCTCTACCATATCTTCGCCCGTGTAACTATGCGGCGCACGATACCAAATCGCTATACATTCGTCTATAAGTCGCCGTGAATCGTCAAAGCCGCCGTTGTTCTCGTGTGTATAGACTTGTTCAACATTGTCGTCACTATCGCCGCTGCCGTTGCGTTCGCAAGCGACGGTCGAACGTGCATAGTCGTAGATATGCGTATAAAATGTTTGCGGATCACGCCCGTGCCAATTGCAAGCGTTCGGTTTACGGCGCGTCAATTTGCCGGCTATGTCGTGCGCCCGCTTTCCGCTCAAGCGAACGATTCCGAGCGCGCTCGGTGCGCCGCCACCCGCCCAAGCGACGATAGTGTCGTCCGTCATAAAATAGTCGTCATACATACCAGATTATCCGCAGTCAAAGTTAACGCGAGTGAACGCTTTAGAACAATCACAGTCAAAGATTATACCTGTTCGATTCATGAACGGGAGATGGACGCGTTTGCACTTTCCATTCCTTAATTGGCAGGTAAAATCAGCTCATCAAGCGGGTGTATCCAACTTGACAATTCGGAAGGTATAATATCGTGGTGCAAAAACAAAACGGCAATTCCAAGATTGTTGAAAGCGATGCGCTGACCGACAAGCTGCGCAAACTTCGCACGCGCAAACGCATAATGACGGTTTTCAAAGCTCTGGGGGAAGCCTTAGGGCTAGCCGCTGTGCCGATTCTCATCGTTATCATTTTGGCGAAACTAATGCCGATTCACGACATTTTCGCCACAATTGCTTATTCGCTTGCCGTCGCTCTAGCTCTCGTTTGGATAATCCTGCGCGGTTTGCTGCCGCGCATCCCACTCGTTCACTGCTCGCATGACGCTGACATAGCGCACAACCTCAAGGACAGGCTTACAAGCGCGCTATACCTGCGGCACTTAGCCGATTCCGACCCGTACATCGAAACTCTCGTCAAAGACGCAACCGAAAAATGTGAACATGTCGAGCCAAAGTCGGTTTATCCTTGGATTTACCCGAAATCGTGGCGGCTGTCGGGCGCGACTGCGCTGTGTACGCTTCTGGTGTTTTTTGTTCCTTATCTCGGATGGCTTGAAAGCGATGCGGCGCGCGACGATCGCAGTCAGCTTGCGGAAAGCGGTAAACGCCTGATAAAGCTCGCTCGCGAAGTCGAAAAAAACAACGCGAAACTTGAGATTAAGGAGAACAAAGAACTCGTCGATAATATCGCCAAACTCGGCGAGAAAATGGAACTCGGAAAGCTTGAAAAAGGCAAAGCGCTTGAAGAGATGAACAAGCTGATGTCCGAACTCGACAAGGCGAAAACCCAGTCGAAAGATGCGGCGACCGAGAAATTCATGTCCGATCTGTCGAAGAAGCTGATGCAGGATGACGAATCTCGCAAGCTTGGCGAAAACTTGCGCGACGGCAAAATGAAAGACCTTATGGCAGAACTCAACAAGCTGAAAGAACGGCTCGAAAAAAACCAGATAAACGACGAAGAACTAAAAGCGCTTGAGAATCTCGCGCAAGCGCTTAAAGAAACAATGGAAAAAAATACGGAGTTTGCCGACAAGCTAGACAAAGCGGCAATCGAAAAAGCCCTGAAAAGCCTTCAAGAAAATCTAGCAAAGGAAAAAGAGCTGCGCGAGCAAATAAAAAGCGCGCTCGACGAATTGAAAGAAGCGACGGAACGGTTCAACGAAGGTTTGAAAGACAGCGGACTCAAGAAGGAAACCGAGCCGATTGAGCAGTCGCTTGAAAAACTTGCCGATGAATTTGAAAAAAACGGCGCATGCTCTAAAGAAGCCATATCGGAGATGCGCAAATCGCTTGAACAGGCGAATCAAGCTATGCAAAGCAGCAAGGCGACCGACCTCGAAAAACGCGTAGCGCAGGATCGCTCTGATGAGATAAATGAACTTCTCGACAAATTGGAGCAGAAGTGCAGTGAGTCGGGCGGCTGACGCAGCGACATGGCTCAAGGCTTGAGTCAGATGCAGCAGGGAATGCAACAAGGGCAGAGCGGACAAGGCGGCGGACCGAGCGACGAAGAACTAATGCAACAGCTTCAGGGCGAGATGGAAGGGATAATGAAATCTCTCCGCTCTGGGCAGTTTCTTGCACAGGAAGGCGGCGGTAAAGCTGCGAGCGACTGGGGCTACGGCACGACGAACACAAAAACCGACAGCTCTCCCGGCGGCAGCGAAGGAAATCGTGACGAGAGAGACGTTGAAGGCGCGGGCAACGAGCGTACTGAAATAGACTTCAACGCGCTTTACGCGCCGGAACAGATACCGAAAGAGAGCTACGACACGCGT
>CAZRQJ010000174.1:0-4401 GCA_964602075.1 uncultured Planctomycetia bacterium | reverse complement strand
CGGAACTGCGAGACCAGATGCGCTCGTTCCAGTCCACGCTTAAAAAGAAAATGGACGTCGAAAGCGGCAAGAAAATTGCGGGGAAGGTGAGGTAAATATTTTTATGAATTGGGACGTATCGCTTGACAATATTAATATTATCTTGTAGTATTATTATGTCTTTTTATTAGGAGTGCGACTATGAGCGATTGTCCGTTGAAGAATGAGGAATTTCGCAAGATGCTTGCTTTTGAGGTTGCGCAGGAAGTGGGGCGGCTTCTTCTTGCTCCGTCGGGATCGGGAATTTCTCCCAAAGCTGTTTTTGACGCAACAATACGCTATCTTGAGTTCAGAGATCAAGTTTGTGAGACTGCGAGAGAAGTTGTTAAGGAACTTGAGAAAACTACTGCAGAAGGAAATGAGGTTTCTGCTAAAGGAGAGAAATGAGATGAGTTTGATTAATGACTTAGCGCAAAGGTATATGGGTGAAGGCGGTCGAGAAGCATTGGAAGATAGTGGACAAAAGGTTCTTTGCCACTTGCAGTTTAGTTGCGATCCACCCTTCGACGGTGAGGCTTGCGCATGGAATGGTAAGTTTTGCGCTTACGGATGCATAGCTCCGAATTTCGAATGTTCTGATAACATTGTTACGCATCCGATTCCCTGCCAACCGACATGGGGTTGTCCTAGCGATTATACGTGTGGAACTGGCGAGCGTGACTTATTTGTTTGCGGAAACATTTTTGAGGGTTGTGGTGAAGATGTTGACTGTTCTGGTAAATTTATCAAATGTGGCAACGGGACGTGTCCAAATTTAGCATCTTTAGATTTCGATTGTGCGAGTTTTTCTTGTTCAGCTAATCTTGACGATATTCCATTCCAGTGTCTGCCCCGTGCGTTTGTTTGCAGCGATACTTCAGGCGGCAGTTATGATTGCCATCATACTTATGTCTGCGCCACACCGCCACATGATTACGTATGTACTATAAGATACAACTGTGCCGATTACTTTGATTGCATAGACATAATGCATCTTTGCGTTAATTTCATGTGCGGTACTGGAGATCTTCTTGATCGATTTGACTGCAGTGATTTTGACTACGAGACATGTCCGGACTTCGATTGCAACAACTTTGCAGGAGATAAAGAGAACATATGCTTATAAACCTTATTAGTGCCTACCATGTTATCTTGTCATGCTTATTGTCTTCATGGTTTTTGTATGATTCACAGATTGCAACTTGTGAGCAAAGCCTACCTACAGAATGGGATGTTACGCGAAAAATACTAAGGACAAATTGTTCAACATGGCTACCGGAACGAGCGCTACATTTTAAATATTTATGCAGTTATGATGCCGCTATCTACGACAATAATGGGGACGAAATGATCAGTTATCATAGTGAGCATCCATATACACGTGGAGTTGCATTTAATACAGTAGCAGAATGGCTGATTTATGGTTCTTTAAGCCCTTTCAAGTGTAGCGAGAGCGATGATTATTGTTATTATGATTTTATCACATACTTCTCGTTGAACGAAAACCTTGTTACGACCACAAATTTAGGCTGGTGGCATAGTTATCGCTATGGTCCTGGATTTGAGCTTGAACTAAATTCAGTTGATTCTATCGACACCCTCGATTACAAAATTAAGCCATATTGTCTCCATCGCATACACGTTAACAAAGCTGATAATCGATTTATCAAGTACGATTCAATTCAAAAGAATCTCGATACTTATTCAATTTTCAGGTATATCATAGAATATAATCAGGACGGGAATGTAAGTAAGATCAGGAAGCTGAGCGCTCATAACGTTTCAAATACGAGTGATATATGGCAGTATCCAGAAGATTTGATGAGCGAAATATTTATATATAAATTTAATTACGCAGATGACATAGGCTATATTGAAGAGCTGATTCGCAAATATGAGAGTGGACGAGAGATCACCTTAGTAAAATTAGAAAACTATCAACTGAAGCCAATGAACATTAATAGTGAGTTAGACAGAACAATTTACGACCGGTATTACGAGACGGCATATAGTAGATAAGTTTGGCGGTTATAGAATATGCATGATTTTTAATTGGTGCAAAAACTAAAGAACTATTTCGACAATATCCTGTTTCATCCGATTCAACACGTGGACTTCTTTCTGACAAGAGCGTGTAATCTTAGGTGTACATACTGCTTCGTTTACGGCGAAAAAGATGGTCATTGTCCCAAATCTGTGATTGATCGGTTTCTCGATGTTGTACTGATGTTGACACATGGGTCTAAATCTTGTAGTATCACACTATTCGGCGGTGAACCACTCCTTGTGTTCGACAGGCTTGTTTATTTTGTTGAAAACGCGCAAAAAAGGGGGTTATCATTAAAATATTCAATTACAACCAACGGAACCTTAATAAACGATGAAATGGTGAAATATTTAGCTGGGAAAGGAATAATGCTTCTCTTGAGTGTTGACGGTGGAAAAAAGTCACATGATAAACATCGCTGTTACCCGGACGGAAATGGTAGCTTTGATGACATTATCAAGAACCTAGATCTTTTGAGAAAATACCAAGGTTGGACTGGCGTTAGAGTGACTCCGACACCTGAAACTATCCCGCTACTAGTGTCAGATCTAAAAGAGCTTCATTCATATGGAGTGAACCAATTCATCGTAGGTCCTGCAACTGGGATAAAATGGACCAAACATTCAATAGACATGTTTTCGCACCAAACCATCGAAACTTCCCAATGGTATGCCTCGCTCAAAAAAACTGGAGATCCAATAAAGCTAAGTTTCGCTGAAGCGGATAAGGAGTCGAGTTATACGTACTATGGATGTGGGGCTGGTCGGGCTAGGGCTGCAATAGACATAGATGGCACTATCTACGGATGCGCAAAACTCGCGAGCGCTCACAAATCGGGTTCGGGAGTTATGTCAATTGGTAATGTATTTGACGATGTACCAATTTCGTCACCTATAAACCGAGCGGCACTTTTCAATAAGTCACTTTGGGAACGTAAAAGGTGTGAAAAATGCAACATCTTGAGCACTTGTCATGGCGGTTGCCCTGCCGCTAACTACACATCAACAGGGAGTATGTATAAACAACCCGATTACGAATGTCGTATGAACAAGGTTGTTCAAAAGGCAAAGGTAGAAATACAAAAAATTGTATCCTAGCTAATTATCTTTATTATTCAGACAAAACAGATGCGCTCGTTCCAGTCCACGCTTAAAAAGAAAATGGATATCGAAAGCGGCAAGAAAATTGCCGGGAAGGTGAGGTAGGAGTTGCACACAGGCAAAGTTACCTTGATTCAATCCTCGTCTTCATCAAGCAAACTGGCAAGCTGTTTTTTAAGTTCGGGAAGTTCGTTACTAACGATATCCCAAAGAGTCTCACTGTCGATCTTGTCGTAATCGTGAGATAAAGTGTTTCTTAGACCGATAATCTGGTTATAACCTGCAATTCTTTGAAGTGTTTCTGGTGATTCCGTGCGTACTCTTCTTAATGCTTCACCGACAATCATCAGCTTTCTCTCAACACCTGCCTGTAAAAGCGGTGTTCTGAAGTAGATTTCTAGAGTGGAATCTCCAACAAATCCCAGCGCTTCGTCTGCCGCTTCAAGTGCATCCCACAGAAACGCTCGAATTCTGTTATCCATACATTAACTTCCTCGTCGGCGCGATTTCTTTGAGAAAATAGGGGTTCTTAACAGCTTTCAGCATTACCAAATCAACAGTTCTGCCAAATAACATTTCCAGAGCGGTTTTAAGTCCGAAATATCGTTCAGACGGACGCAGATTCGTTCCGCTGCGAAAAGTAACGAGGAAATCTAAATCGCTCTCATTGTCAAACCCGATTCCAGTCGCAAACGAACCGAAGACTTCGAGCGTTTCGACTTCAAACTTCACACATAAACGTCTTAATTCAGACTGATAATCGATTCCTGCAGCGGACATGACAACTACATTATAACCGATTTCGGATTGCATCGCATATCATTATTTTCTACTGACTCGTCAAATCAGTTTCGCAAGCTTGTTAATACGTGTTCAACTTTTCTCTACGCCTCCCAACCAAAACCCATTTCGCCACACCCTGCGCACTCCAGTTTTCAAACGGGGTGAACTTTGTTTTACCGACAAGCTCGCTGCCTTTAACAGTCCATTCACAATACGGGTCGAAAACCGTTATATCGGCTACTGCGCCTTCTTTGAGCGTACCTATTCCATCATGCACCATTTCGTGGAATGCCCGCCCTTGCGCCGTGAGTTCGGGGAGTATTTTTTCGTCGCGCGGAGTTTGGTTCGCAGTAAGTATGTAAGCGGGACGCGTCGTTAAAGCGTCAAAAAAGCGCTGCATCGGCAGTTTGTTCGCTTGTACAAGATGTTTCCAGATAAGTCCCGCCGCCGTTT
>CAZRQJ010000173.1:0-4406 GCA_964602075.1 uncultured Planctomycetia bacterium | reverse complement strand
CATCGGCACACTGGAGTTAGGCAACCTTTTGTAGTATTTGTTATCACGAAGGGACATCCTTAACGAGTCCTTGCAGCTTTTTATAAACACTACTACGAAAATCCCTTCCGATTCAGCTTTAATGGATTTTATCCAATATTGATCCAGATTTAGCTTAGGTTGTATACTACTATTCAGTACACTCCCTATTTGCTGGTGGATTTCATCGTCAGTTTTGCAGATAGGACAAGCACGTTGTTCAAAGGATACAGAGTTCTCAACGTGTTTTTCGTCCTTTAAACCAATAATTATGAAACCACCTGTAGAGTTAGCATATGCGCTGACCGTTTTACAGAAGTTGTTCTTAGAGCTGTCATCTGCTATCGACTCCTTAAACTCCAGTTCTTCCCCCTCAGGATAAGAACCTGAGACGATATTCTTGATAATATCCAGATTCCATGATTCTGAATGTTTGGGTAGCATGGCAACCTCTAAAATACAAAGCGATCCAGAAAGCGAGATTCTAGCACAATCAAACTGAGTCACTTGAATTCTATGTATCCATATATGTGGTCATTTCCGCTTATAATACACACGTGTCAGAAATTGCTGTAAGGTCGCTTCGCAAAGAATTCCGACGGATGTTTCCGCGCAATTCGGCGCGCGTCGTCGCGGTTGACGGCATTGATTTGCGCGTAGAGAAAGGTGAAATATACGGATTTCTCGGCCCCAACGGCGCCGGTAAAACTACGACGATAAAACTGATTCTCGGGCTTATTCGCCCGACGTCGGGTTCGATTGAGATTAGCGGCGGAATACGCTCTAACGATGGACGATACAGACTCGGCGCAGTGATGGAAGGCAACCGCAACATCTATTACCGCTTGACGGTTGCTGAAAACCTGTGGTATTTCGGGCTGCTGCGGGGAATGAAACCAGCAGATATCAAGGGACGCACGGCTGAACTTCTCGGGTTTCTCGATATCGCGGATAAACGGGACGCGACGGCGCAGACGCTTTCGCGCGGTATGCAGCAGAAACTCGCGGTCGCTTGCGCGCTCGTGCATGACCCGGAAATTCTTCTGCTAGACGAACCGACGCTTGGGTTGGACGTTTCGACTGCACGGGCGATACAGGTAAAACTGCTCGAACTTGCGCACAAACAGGGAAAAGCGGTTTTACTCACAACTCATCAGATGGATTTGGCGCAGGTCGTGAGCGACAAGGTAGGTATTATTAACAAGGGTAAAATCGTCGCCGAAGACACAGTAGAACGACTCACGGGACTTTTCAAGCGGTTGAGTTACTCGTTCGATATTTCGATTGTGCTGTCCGAAAGACTTAAACTCGCGCTCGCGAAGTTTGAGCATTCGATCATCGACGACAAAAAACTTGGAAAGTTATCGGTAACGGTTCAGCTTGGGGATGCGCGCGATGTATTTGCGCTTATGCGCTCGCTTGAATTGAACGGTATCGTTCCCGAAAACCTGACAGAGTGCGTGCCCAACCTAGAAGATGTGTTTGTGTCGTTCACAGCGGACAAGTCGAAAGGTAACATCGGTAATTCAGACGTTATCGATTCGACTGCGCTCGGTGGCGGCGCTGAAATCGGCGGAACGGGAGGTGGCGTGAATGGTTAGTGTTTCATATCTCGCCAACATAACACGCGCCGAATTCGCGCGAAGGTATTGGGCGGTCGTCCGCTATCCCGTTGATTATCTCACCGGAGTTGTAAGTCTATATCTGCTTTTTATAGGTGTGTTCTATGGCGTCGCAGGAAACTTCGCATCGTCCGCAGAAGGGCTCGAACGGACCCTAGATAGTCTTGTGCTGGGAACCGCGATGTGGTTTTTCGCTATATCGGTAATGAACCAAATACGCGTTATACTCGAAATGGAAGCAGTAACGGGCACACTCGAACAGCTCTTTCTATCGCCGGTTCGCTTCATTGTTGTGTTGATGGTGCGTTCGTTCAGCGGGTTTGTCGCAAGCATAGTCGCTGTGATACTGCTGCTCCTTTTGATCATGTCAACTACCGGACGCTGGGTAGCGCTGCCGATACTGCCTGCGGTAGCAATAATCACGCTTGTTGCATGCGGTATTCAGGGAGTGGCGCTCATAATGGGTGGTCTCACGCTAGTATTCAAACGGCTCGGACAGCTCAATATGATTGTCCAGTTCGGCTTCCTGTTTCTCGCGTTCCCGCCTATCGAAAAGTTGAGTTCGACGTGGCAGACGGTCGCATACAGTTTCCCGCTGTCGAGGGGAATGACAATCCTGCGCGGACTGTCGGTAGATGGCTGGACATGGAACGATCCGGTTACGACAGCGAATCTGGTAAGCCTGACATTCAATTCAATTGTCTATTTTACTATCGGCTGGGCTTTTTATCTGCTCTGCGAGCGCATCGCCAAAGAACATGGCTTACTTGGGCATTATTGATGTAGTTAATATGACCGAATCTGCCGTAAAGTTAATCGCCTGCTCGCTTACACAAGCAGATGTTTTGCTCGTAAACACATCAACCTTACAGAAAACTTATTTTGCGTACAATAGTTTCGTCCGCCCACGCGTATTCCGATGCGTTTTCCTAGCTCTCATTCCCGCATCACGCTCCATCGCCTTCGTCAGGGGGTAGGACGGTTACGACAATGCCCGATTCATACTTGTAAACCTGTCCGGTTTTTAGTGTTGATCTTGTTTTAATCTGGTAGGTTCCTGTAGAAATGTACTGGTGTATAGGTATATCGCCCGTTCCGCGGTGATACGCAAGGCAAATATCCGTCACATCGATATAGCCTTCGCCTTCACCAAAATCCATCTCGATTTTCGCTATCGAATCGGGATTAACAATTCCGAAAAAGTAAGCGAAATCGAACGGCGCAACTCCCGTGAAACCCGATTGTGTCAAAAGAATCGGATCCACTATCAAATCAGGCCGGATTTGCTCTCCAGAAGAACGACTACAGCTAACAACTAACAAAACAATAAGTATGAATACAATACTAATCATTTTACTAATCATATAATTCCTCCTCTAATTGGATAAAGTATTTGTCGCGTCAAGATAATTACAATTAAGATTCTGCCCTGGTAAAGGAGGTCTTCCGCGACTCATTATCCGTGATTTGATTTGTGAAGGCGACAGACTCGGGAAACGCCATGCGGTAAGCGCTGCTACTGCGGAAACATGCGGGGCAGATGCTGAGGTGCCAGACATTGCTGTAACAAAATCAGGTGATTGCCCAAGGTAATCTCCCCACTTATTGGCACCAATCATATCTGTCGTCCATACTTTTGTCGGTGCAGCAATATGAACACCTCCGTAATTTGAACCTACTTGAGGATTCTCATACCACCTTGTACCATTAAACACTATCCCTGCTACGCTCACGCTATTCTGATGTGCAGCAGGATAAGCACTAGTTGGTCTGTTATTGTTTCCAGCAGAACACACAAAAAGCACATAAGGAGTGAGATTATCGAGGTGTCTGCGTTCAACATAAGACAATACATATGCGCCAAAGCTACAATTCGACACTTCAATATTGAACCAAGGAATCGAGTATCCCGCAGGTCCAAACTCTTTATAGAGATCATATCTTCTAATGATACAACCAATCATATTATAAGCGTTTATAGTAGCTGATGTAGAGAACATACCATTTGTGTTCTTGATTGCAAACGGTATAACTGAGCAATTTCTGCTGATACCAGAAAAATCGGTGTACTGCACATATGCTGGTACAGAATAGTTTGGATCCAACGAGTCCGGATCATTATTTGTACCTGCACCAATTATTCCAGCTACGCAAGTGCCATGTCCGAGAATTCTCGCATCCTGCTGACTTCTATCAAGAAGCCATTGCCATGGCTTTCCGTCTCCAGTAGCCCAAGTTGTGGATGACTTTGAGTCGCCAGTGTTAACTCCCCAAGATGTTAAATTCGAATTTAGATCTGTGAAATTAGGATGACGTTGTACGCCAGTATCTAAGACAGCAATGCCGATTGAGCTTGTTCCAAACCAATTATTAGCCCAAGCTGATTGAATATTGATCGTTCCTTGGAATTCATCATATAAATTCCAGTAAAGACCTTTTTGAAACAAGTCATCGTTAATTTGGTAGTGGTCATAGGTTGACTTCACAACCGCATCCGGATCGACTGCTTCCACTAATCCAACGTACTGCGTTGGCCAGTTTGCGACTGCGTCTTCAACCGTCTGTCCTTCGGGGAGAATCGCGCCAATTCCTTTAACTGTGTTCCATTCGCTGTAAACAGTCAAGTTTTCCGCGGCGATAAACGCTTGAATCGCCGGGTCTGTGCCTACTTGCGGAACGACAAGCTGTCCGTAATACGGATCGGTTGGCGAAATCTCCGTGTCGAAATAGTTCGGGTCAACAACTGGAAGAACTGGCGGATTCGTG
>CAZRQJ010000172.1:0-4407 GCA_964602075.1 uncultured Planctomycetia bacterium | reverse complement strand
ATCTAGCGACAGTCGAATAAGCAAAACGCTGGTTAGTTGCCAACGGGAGGCAGAGATGAAAAAGAGAAACGATATTGCGCGAGAGATAGACGAGCGGATTAAGCGATCCGCAAATTCATCGGGCGCGCGCCGATCGCACGCAGCGGAGATTGCCCGCAACTGGTCGCAAAACGCGCCGTCAAGCAGCGGTGGTGATAATTACGAATTCGGCGTTAATTCACTCGGCAGACTTGGCGATGCTGAAACGCTTACGGGACAAGTGAAACTTCACGGTAAGAATGGAATCGAGTTGGAAACCGACACCGAATCTAATGCGCTTGCGATTTCGCTTGACGCTGAAACGCGATCTCTGCTCGTTTACGACAGAGATTACACTACTTCGCAGTTAACTACGAACGACATCGGTGCAGATATCATCGCTGTATTCAGAATTGCGAACAAGCGCTCTCTTTACGCGTTATCAGCGTCGCAAATATGGCTTGTTGATGAAACACAAGGCGAACTAGTCGCGGTTCAAAACGCCGTGCCGAGAGCGGGAGAAGTCTTCACATGTGCGCGTGTCTTTCAAGGTTCAGCGTTTATCGGCACTCGTGAAACCAACGGGCAGGTCTTAATCATTTACCGATTCGATGGAACTACGCTTTTACCGGAGTTGGTGCTTGCGGCGAACGGCAGTTCATACGAAGTCACTTCAATGTGCATAGTCGCGATGTCTCTCTGCGCACTCGTTGGAGGACTTACACAAGGAAACATTGGGTGGCGCGTGTTTAGGCGCGCCGCAGCAATGGCGTGGATACCGATTATTGGCTGGCAGGTGAACGAATACGGCGGCGAAATTAGCGGAACTTGCAAGCTTGTAGTGTCGTCGTTCGACGGCGCGATGTCGAAACTCTGGTACATCGAACTAGGCATCGGACAGAGCGTGCCAAGATCGGTTGTCAATACGCCAAACACGACTCAACTTGCGTTTCAGGGCTTTGCATCGCTTTCGCGTTTCGAGCGCGAGGTTATCGCTTCCAACAACCAAACCTTGTGGGCGATTACCGATGCAAACCCAATGTCTTGGAGCGGTAACGAAGGTGTTTCGATTGTGGATATGTTCGTACAACCGACGTTGTACACAACGCCGGAAGCCTATATGCGCGTCGCTTCAGCCGAGATCGCGCTGGGGATCGAGTCAGCGGGGCTTTTTATTTTTGGGGCGCGCGTCGAGTTTTTGGTTGGGACAAACGCAACCGAGACAATCACTTATCTTTTTGGATACGACGGCGGCGAGTTAGTCGAGCTTTGCGCGTGGCGAAGCGAAAACGCGCCACTTTACAGGCCGGTTGAGGTTGGTCTTGACGGAAGCGTGGTTATGACAGCGGTTAGCGGAGCAGAGGCGCGTCACGTTTGGGAACTCAAACGTTCGTTTGTCGAATCGCTCGTATTTGCTTCACGCGCGCTTGGCGCGACATAGGTTCACGAACCGCTGACGCTGCAGGACATAGAATCGTTTGATTAAACAGGAGACAGATATGAAGATTGCGATGAAGTTGAAAAGAGTCTTTGAAGAACTTCTGCGGTATGTAAAGTGGCTTCTAAAGCACTACGACGAGTTTGCGCCGATAATGGATATAGCGAAGCGGCTTGTTGAAATGGCAGAAGCTGAAGGCGGCACCGGCGGCGAAAAACGGATTCGCGTTCGTGAGCGCATCAAACGTTTGAAGAGAAACGACGCTTTTGCGACTTCCACAACCAATTATGCGATCGAGAAAGCGGTCGCCGAATTGAAGGATAAAAAAACTGAAACAAAAAGAAGCGACATGGAGGCAAAACAATGAACGAAGCAGAAGCGATGACAGCACTTTTTACAGCTATGACGGCGCTTGTAACTGCGGCAAGCGCGGGAATGGTTAAGATCGTGCGCGAGTTGCAGAAAATCTCGAACGGCAAAATGACGCGCATAGAAGATCAGCTTTCAAAGCTAACCGATGTTGAGGAGTTCAACCTTAAAGTGAGTGGTAAAATTCTGCGCGAACTTAAAAAGCTGGGTGGAGAAAGACAGAATGAGAAACATAACGTTTAACAGATAATTCAGGTATAATAACGGTGATGAAAGTACGTGAGTTTGCAGTTGTTGTTGAGTTCGATCCGGAGACCGGACTTTATATTGGAAGTGCGCCACAACTTCCAGGCGCATTTACGCAAGCTGAATCCATCAATGAGTTAAGAGAAAATATGAGAGAAGTGATAGAACTTGTGCTTGAGGACTTGGAAGCCACTGGCGAAGCTATAACAGAATCCGAGTATATCTGTACTGAAAAACTTACAGTTCAAGTATGAACGAGATTCCAATACTTTCAGGGAAGGCTGTTGTTTCAACTCTCTGCAAACTCCGCTTTCTTGCAGTTCGCACAAAAAGAAGTCACGTAATTAGGAGACATCCTGATGGGCGTAAGACTGTCGTTCCACTACATGGCAATAGGGACATATCAAGACCATTACTTTTGAAAATTCCAAGACAAGCTGAAATTGGTACAAAAGAGTTTTTGGACGCACCATAGGATATTTGATTGACTTAATGCTGTTTCGAAAGATAAATCAATCTGACATCTTTGAAGCGAGGTAAACATTGCAGCTTCAACAACTTACGATTTCCATTGCGCGTTCGTTCGTCGGGGTTCGCGAAGAACCGTCGGGATCGAATACGGGAAAAGACGTCACTACGTTTCTCAAATCCGCCGGCATCGACTCGCCTGCTCCGTGGTGCGCTGCGTTCGTTTATTGCTGCATAGAACGCGCCGCACAACAATCGAGTTTGGTTAATCCATTCGCAAAGATGAATGGCAAGGCATGGACGCCGTCGTGGCTTGCATATGCGGACAAGTATAACGAAACGCTGACCGGAAGGCGCGCCAAGTCGCTTGCGGAATCCGGGCACGCGCTGCTTGCGGAAGATTTTTCATCGGATGCCGAAAGCGCAAGAATACAATCTGCGAAATCAGGCGATGACACGAATGCTCAACCGATTCTTTGGCCCGGTATGTTCTTTCTGCTTTACTATCCCAAGCTCAAACGCGTCGGGCACATCGGATTTATCGCTTCGTCGCTTGACGCACTGCTTTTGTTGAAACACGGCGGTGATAGACTAGCGATTTGCGACAGAGGTTACACAAAAAAGCACGACAGACTATTGTTTAGCAAAGAAAAAAACGATGGTCAGGGTGATATCTCATTGCAATCCAGCTCGGAATCTAGCAGACTAACAACCGACTGCAAACGCGCCGTGAACGAGTTGATTTCTCGCGGACTCGTTGCGACTATCGAAGGCAACACCGACCTAAAAGGCTCGCGCACGGGCGGCAGCGTATGCCTACGAACCCGAAAACTCGCAGGATTGCATAGGATTGCAGGGTATGGGTAGTGAAGTGCTAGGAAGTTGGTGAGGAAATTTCTAAAAACCACTCTGGAATAGCTGGTGTTCGATATGATAGTTCACGTGTGATAGATCAAAAAGAGAGCGGTGTTTTACGCCGCATTCATAAACGGTTTCCCCCGATTCCTTCCCTTATTCGTGCCGTTTCCACGGAGCGAATCGAGAACATTCCATTCTGATATATAATTTCACTGTGATTAGATTTGTCAAACAACCTCATCATTTGGTAACAGATGGTGGTACTTTCTTCGTGACGTCATCCACGCGAGAACGGCTGATACTGCCGACAGTCGCAAAACAGATAGCGCTCGATTCTTTTAAGTACTTCCATAAATCGAGGTATGAATTGCATGCAGCGGTCGTGATGAGGGATCATTTCCATCTGCTTCTAAGTCTTTTGAAAGACGACAAAGGAGATTCCTTCAAGTTATCGTCTGTAATGAACTCATTAAAAGGTTATTCGTCACACAGAATCGGCGCGGAACTTGGAGTCAAAGGCGGAATCTGGCAACGCGGATATTTCGAAGTCGTTGTCAACACAGACGAGTAATACGCAAATTTCAAAGCATATATCTTGAACAATCCGGTTAAGAAAAGATACGTGGGTAACTGGGAGGATTATCCGTATATCTGGGTGATTTAGGATACTTCGTGAATTATCGATGAACGCGCCGTAGAAACGGCACATTCATAATTGAGGATTATTGAGGGATCGCCTGTTATGCGGCGTAAAACGCCGCTCTCTTCCGGATGTGTCAACACGATAACGTCGTTTTATTATGAATAATCACAATTCGATTGGGGATTCGTCCAAATTTATGGAGAATGTAAATCTGTCAGACTGCGCGGTGACGCGCGCTAACAGCAGACCCTTACCCCGAACGGTTTCAGGCGTTACCTCACCTTCCCCGCAATTTTCTTGCCGCTTTCGATATCCATTTTCTTTTTAAGCGTGGACTGGAACGAGCGCATCTGGTCTCGCAGTTCCG